>NZ_JBYCLC010000061.1:0-57676 GCF_057473685.1 Mycobacterium sp. TH-M116
GGCGTCACACCACCGGGTCGACGGCGCCCCGCAGCCGCCGCACTCCAGTGGCAGGATCACGTCGAGCACGGCAACAGTGTCGCGCACCGGGCCGACAGCTCCGACCACAATTCAGCCCGGCAGCACCGGCGTTGCTCCGGGGACCGTCAACCCCGGCACCTCCGACCAGCCCTGTTGGCCTTCGCCAACCGATGCCGAATACTGCAACACCCCTTGGGGTCCGGCGACGTACACCGTCGACGGGTTGGCCGCGACCGTCATCACCGGAAGCTGCAGACCACGGGCAGGCGCGTCGGAGTTCACCCCGTCGAGGTTCACGTAGGACACCGGATGACCGGCGTCGGTGCGGGTGACCACGATGTCATCACCGGTCCGCCAGGACAACGACACCACCGAGGTGCCCAGCCCGAAACCCAGCCGACGCGGGTAGGTCAGCGCGTACTGGCCGGCCTGAGTCTGCTCGACGCCGGCCAGGATCACCTGGCCGCCGATCACCATCGCGGCGCGGGTGCCGTCCCGGGACAGCTGCAGGTCGGTGATCGGTCCCGGAAAATGGCTCGCGACAGCCGCGGAATCCACCGGAATGCGTGCGGGCTGCCCGGACGCAGGTTCCTGGATGGCGCGCAGCACGTTGTTGCCGTCCACGACCACCCAGACCGCGTCGTCGAGCGACCAACTGGGCCGCGAGAGGGTGTGCCCGTCGGCGGACTGGACCGCCTCGGCACCGAGGTCCCCGATCCACAGCGACGCCTCCTGGTCCGGGGCGCCGCCGCGCAGCGTCACGACGGAGGCGACCTGCCGCCCGTTGCGCGACAGCGCGGCCCCGGTCTGGTCCGGCATCCGCCCGAAGGCCCCGGGCACTGTCGTGGTGTGCTGGCCGTCCAGGCCCACCAGCGCGCCGTTGACCAGCGCATGCAGGCCCGCTCCGGCACCGTCGGCCACGCCCGGGTCGGTGGCGGCGACGTCGGAGGTGGTCCACCCCTCGGCGAAGCGGTCGTCCAGCGGTGCGCCGTCGGCGTTGATCACGTACGGCCCGCGGATGTCCGCCCTGGCCAGCGTCCAGATGATCTGCGCGGCGAGCAGTTGCCTGCTGTGCGGATCGGTGGTGGACAGCTTTTCCAGGTCGATGCGCGCGCCGCCGTAACCGCGACCGATCCCGTTCTTGCCGCCGTCGGCGCGGGTGACCGGCCCACGCAGCCGCAACGGCGGGGCGAGCAGGTTGCGAACCGTGTGGGCCATCTCGGGGCGAGGTCCGGCGATCAGCTTGGAGATCAGCTCGGTGGCCAGCTGGTCGTGATCGGGCACCGCGACGTAGCGGGGGTCGGGAACCATCGTCTTACCGGTCGGGTCGGCGAAGTAGAGCGTGTTGCGCTTGTAGGTCGCCTGGAACTGCTGCCAGTCCAAAAAGACTCCGTTGGGCAGGCGGTCGATCCGCCAGCCGCCCGACGTCTTGACCAGCTCGATCGGCCCCGGGTCGGGCAGCACGCCCTCGGCGGTCTCGAACACACCCATATCGGACAGCGAACCCAGGATGTCAGCCCGCATGGTCGCCGAAACACGTTCAGCAGCACGGGTTTCCACGAAAACGACATGGTCGATCAGCAACGCGCTGCCGGCATCGTCCCACGCGTTGGACGCGGACTGGGTGAGGAACTGCCGCGCGGCCAGATGCCGGTTCGCCGGGTCCGCCGTGGCCTTGAGGAATTCCCGCAGTAACACGTCGGGATCCATTCCCGGGGTCGGCTTGGGCAGGTTGGAGGGGGCCGGCCGCTCGACGGTGCCGATGGCCTGCGGCGCCGACGTGCTGGGCACCCCCGCGCAGCCGCCGAGCAGCGCCGCCGCGAACAGCAGGCCCAGCAGGCGGCGCATCAGCCGCTCCTCTCCGCTGGCTCACGCTGGCGCTGAAGGTCATTGCGGTGTTGCGGGCCGGTGCCGTCGACCTGCGGCATCGGCTGCGAATTCGCGTGCGGGACCGGTTTGATCGGCAGCGGGCTGGTGGTGACCTTGTGGCCGCGCACCAGGGGCAGCGTCAGTCTGAAGCACGAGCCCTCGCCGGGCTCGCCCCACGCTTCCAGCCGGCCCTGGTGCAGTCGCGCGTCCTCGATGCTGATCGCCAGGCCCAGCCCGGTGCCGCCGGAGCGCCGCACCCGCGACGGGTCCGCCCGCCAGAACCGACTGAACACCAGCTTCTCCTCACCGGGGCGCAACCCGACCCCGTGGTCGCGCACGGTGACGGCGACGGTGTCCTCGTCGGCGACCATCCGGATCTCCACGGGCTTGTGCTCGGCGTGGTCGATCGCATTGGCGATCAGGTTGCGCAGGATGCGCTCCACCCGGCGGGTGTCCACCTCGGCGATCACCTCGTGGGGCGGCAGGTCCACCTGCAGGTCGACGCCCGCGTCTTCGGCCAGGTGACCCACGTTGCTCAGCGCGCTGCGCACGGTGGCGCGCAGATCCACCGCGTCCACGGACAACTCGGCCACACCCGCGTCGTGCCGAGAGATCTCCAGCAAGTCGTTGAGCAGGGTCTCGAACCGGTCCAGTTCGCTGACCATCAGCTCGGTGGAGCGCGCCAGCGTGGGATCGAGGTCGGAACTGTGGTCATAGATCAGGTCCGCCGCCATCCGCACCGTGGTCAGTGGGGTACGCAATTCGTGGCTGACGTCGGAGGTGAAACGGCGCTGCAGGTTGCCGAACTCCTCGAGCTGGGTGATCTGCCGGGACAGGCTCTCGGCCATGTCGTTGAACGACATGGCCAGTCGGGCCATGTCGTCCTCCCCGCGCACCGGCATCCGCTCGGACAGGTGACCCTCGGCGAACCGCTCGGCGATCCGCGACGCCTGCCGCACCGGGACCACCACCTGGCGGGACACCAGCACCGCGATCCCGGCCAGCAGCACCAGCAGCACCGCGCCACCGGTGATCATCGTGCCGCGCACCAGCATGATCGTGGCCTGCTCGTTTTTCAGCGGGAAGATCAGGTAGAGCTCGAGGTTGGCCACCTGCGACGAGGCCGGCGAACCGATGACCAGGGCCGGCCCGGAGAATCCGTCTGTGCGCACCGTGGCGTACTGGTAGGCCGCCTGCCCGGCCTTGACGAAACCGCGAAGGGTGTCCGGCACCTGGTTGACGGGCCCGGCCGTGGTGGCGGCGCGGGGGCCGTCACCGGGAACCATCAGCACCACGTCGAACACGCCGGCGAGCCCCGCGCCCGAGGCGGGCTCGGTCTTGGACGTCAGCGTGTTGCGGGCCAGCTGCAGGCTGCTGTCCAGCGAGCGAGTCTCCTCGCCGCTGACGATCCCGCCGACCGTCGTGCGCGCCCGCTCGATCTGCTCGGTGGCGGCCCGGACCTTGACGTCGAGCACCCGATTGGTCAGCTGGCTGGTCAGCACGAAACCGAGCGCCAGGATCACTCCCAGCGACAACCCGAGCGTCAGTGTCACAACGCGCAGCTGCAGCGACCGGCGCCACGCGACGGACACCGCCCGGCTCACCGCGCCCATGCCGCGCGGAAGGGGACCCGAGCGGCCCCAACGACTACGAGTGCGTCGGCGTGAGCCGAAGATCACCTGCGCCGCTCCTCACCGCCGCCGCGCTCGGCGCGGATCATGGAGGTCCGGCCTTGTATCCCACTCCTCGAACGGTCAACACCACGGTCGGGTTCTCAGGATCCTTCTCGACCTTGGCCCGCAGGCGCTGGACGTGCACGTTTACCAGGCGGGTGTCCGCCGGGTGCCGGTATCCCCACACCTTTTCGAGCAGCACATCACGAGTAAACACCTGCCGCGGCTTGCGTGCCAGCGCGACCAGCAGGTCGAACTCCAGCGGAGTCAGAGAGATCTGCTCGCCGTTGCGGGTGACCTTGTGCGCCGGCACGTCGATGTCGATGTCGGCGATGGAGAGCATCTCGGCCGGTTCGTCGTCGTTGCGCCGCAACCGGGCCCGCACCCGCGCAACCAGCTCCTTGGGCTTGAACGGCTTCATGATGTAGTCGTCGGCGCCGGACTCCAAGCCCAGCACCACGTCCACGGTGTCGGTCTTGGCGGTCAGCATGACGATGGGAATACCGGAGTCGGCACGCAGCACCCGGCACACGTCGATGCCGTTCATGCCGGGCAGCATCAGGTCGAGCAGCACCAGGTCGGGCCGCAGCTCGCGCACCGCGGCCAGGGCCTGGGTACCGTCGCCGATGACCGCGGTGTCGAAGCCCTCCCCGCGCAACACGATGGTGAGCATCTCGGCCAGCGAAGCGTCGTCGTCGACGACGAGAATCCTTTGCCTCATGGACTCCATGGTGTCACCAGATCGGGACAAAACAGGGGCGCCACACGGGCGTTTCTCGCCCGAGAAGGCCAATTGGCGACAAATCACGTCGAAATGTGCGCGTCGCGGTGCCTAGCGGCCCTGCACAACGGCCCCGGGGACGCCCCCGGACCCCGTCAGTGTCGCGGCGAGCCGCACCGGATCGACCTCGGCGTCCACCACCAGCCATCGCCCACCCCAGGCGGTGGCGGCGAGCTCGGCGAACACCGTACTGGTGCGCTGCTGCAGCCCGACGTCGCGCTCGTAACTGTCTCGGGCGCGGCCCGGCTCGGCGGCGGCCCGGGCCCGTGCCCGCCGCCCGGCGAGTTCTGCGGGCACGGCAAGCAGCACCTGCCAGTCAGGCGCGGGCAGCCGCAACCGCTGGAATTCGAGCCGGTATACCCAAGCCACGGCCTCTCCGGCCACGCCCTGATGCAGGCGGGCGGCGCTGTAGGCCGCGTTGGAGGCCACGTAGCGGTCCAGGATCACCACGTCGTGGTCGCCGCGCAGCCGATCGATCTCCCCGACCGCCCCCGCGCGGTCGAGCGCGAACAGCGTCGCCATCGCGTACACCGATTCCGCGAGGTCACCGTGCTGGCCGTGCAACGACTCCGCGGCGAGGTCGGCGGTCACCGATCTGCCGTAGCGCGGGAAGTCCAGCGTGGCCACCGAAAGGCCGGCGGCCTGAAATGCCTTACCCAGCCCGTCGGTCAGCGTCCGCTTGCCCGCGCCATCGACTCCTTCGACCGCAATCAGCACGGCGCTGACCCGAGCGCGCGGCTCAATGCCCGAACGTGAAGCTGGCCGCACACTCGGCGCAAGCGTCTCAGTAGCGGTAGTGGTCGGGCTTGTAGGGGCCCTCGACGTCGATGCCGAGGTACTCGGCCTGATCCTTGGTCAGCTTGGTCAGCCGGCCGCCGAGTGCCTCGACGTGGATACGGGCCACCTTCTCGTCGAGGTGCTTGGGCAGCCGGTACACCTCGTTGTCGTACTCGTCGTTCTTCGTCCACAGCTCGATCTGGGCGATCACCTGGTTGGAGAAGCTGTTGCTCATCACGAACGACGGGTGGCCGGTGGCGTTACCCAGGTTCAGCAGCCGGCCCTCGGAGAGAAGAATGATCGACTTGCCGCTGTCGGGGAACGTCCACACGTCGACCTGCGGCCGGATGTTCACCTTGGTGGCGCCGGAGCGCTCCAGTTGGGCGACCTGGATCTCGTTGTCGAAGTGCCCGATGTTGCCCAGCACGGCGTGGTCCTTCATCGCCTTCATGTGCTCCAGGGTGATGATGTCCTTGTTGCCGGTGGCGGTGACGACGATGTCGGCCTGGCCGATCGCCTCGTCGACCGTCACCACGTCGTACCCCTCCATCAACGCCTGCAGCGCGTTGATCGGGTCGATCTCGGTGACGACGACGCGGGCGCCCTGGCCCTTCACCGATTCCGCGCAGCCCTTGCCCACGTCGCCGTAGCCGCAGACCAGCACCTTCTTGCCGCCGATCAGCACGTCGGTGCCGCGGTTGATCCCGTCGATCAGGGAGTGCCGGCAACCGTACTTGTTGTCGAACTTGGATTTGGTCACCGAGTCGTTGACGTTGATCGCCGGGAACGCCAGGTCCCCGGCCGCGGCGAACTGGTAGAGACGCAGCACCCCGGTGGTGGTCTCCTCGGTGACGCCCTTGACCGACGCGGCGACCTTGGTCCACTTGTCCTTGTCGGTCTCGAAGCGGTTGCGCAGCAGGTTCAGGAAGATCTTCCACTCGGTGGGGTCGTCGTCCTCGGCGGGCGGCACCACGCCGGCCTTCTCGTACTGGGCACCGCGCAGCACCAGCATGGTGGCGTCACCGCCGTCGTCGAGGATCATGTTGGCCGGCTGGTCAGGCCACGTCAGCATCTGCTCGGCGGCCCACCAGTACTCCTCCAACGTCTCGCCCTTCCAGGCGAACACCGGAACGCCCCTGGGCTCCTCGGGGGTGCCGTACGGGCCGACGACGACGGCCGCGGCCGCGTGGTCCTGCGTGGAGAAGATGTTGCACGACGCCCAACGCACCTCGGCGCCCAGCGAGACGAGGGTCTCGATGAGGACCGCGGTCTGCACCGTCATGTGCAGCGAGCCCGAGATCCGCGCGCCCTTGAGCGGCTGCACCTCGGCGTATTCGCGGCGCAGCGACATCAGGCCCGGCATCTCCTGCTCGGAGAGCTCGATGTCGCGACGCCCGTAATCCGCCAGCGACAGATCGGCAACCTTGAAGTCGATGCCGTTCCGGACGTCGGCATTCAGGGATTTTTCGGTCGTCGTCATAGCGTCTCTCATCCTTACTCGTGGCTCACCGGCACTAGCGGTACTTAGCTTCAGTATGTTCTTGCGCCACTGTAGTAGGACGACCTCACGGCCCCTCGATCAGGGAGAGTCGGACCGAGGTCGGCCCTGCTTTCAGGGCCGGATCTCAGGGCCGGATCTCAGGACCGGCTTTCAGGGCCGGATCTCAGGGCCGGTGGGCGACGCCGTGCCGCTCCGCGAACGGCGTCATCAACCGGGCCAGGTCCGCCGCGACATCATGGTTCGCCTCGGGTGGCATGGACACGTAACTCAGCGCCAGCCGCACGATGGCGCGGGCCAGCACGCCGGCATCCTCGTCGCTGGCGGCCACCCAACTCTGGGTCAGAGCCGTCGTCAGGCTCGTCGATGCGCGGGTGATGATCGGGGCGCTGTCGGTGGTGATGATCTGCAGCAGGTCGGGCTTGGCCACCCCCGTCAGCAACGAAATCACCAGCGGGTCGGCCGCCGACTCGGCGAAGAATTCGCGGAATCCATACAGGAACGCCTCGTAGACGTCGCCGACGTGGGCGTCGAGGGCGGCGTGCACAGTGTCGACGAGCCGGTCGGCCAGGCGCAGGGCGTAACCCTGCGCCAGTCCCTGACGCGAGCCGAACTCGTTGTAGATGGTCTGCCGGCTGACGCCGGCGGCGCGGGCCACGTCGGACAGCGTGATGGCGGACCAGTCGCGGGCCAACAGCAGGTCCCGCATCGCGTCGAGAACCGAGTCCCGCAGCAGCATCCGCGACGCCTCGGCGTATGGCATCCGCTTCACCGGCTCGGCGGCATCTGCTTTCATGGCATCTGTTTTGAGGGCGTCGTTCGCGGCGGCGGTCGTGGCGATCACGACCGCGCCACCTCCACCATCTCGAAGTCTGCTTTCGCCGCACCGCAATCCGGGCAGCTCCAGTCCTCGGGGATGTCGTCCCAGCGGGTGCCGGGGGCGATGCCATCCTCGGGCCAGCCAAGCGCCTCGTCATACTCGAAGCCGCACTGCAGGCAACGGAATCGTTTGTAGTCGCTCACGTGTTCGCTCCCATCTGTATGAAGTCGACCTTCTCGCGCACCGCGCAGTCCGGGCAGCACCACTCTTCGGGGATCCGATCCCACGCCGTGCCGGCCGGAAAGCCCTCCCGCGCATTCCCCTGGGCCTCGTCGTAGACGTAGCCGCAGCCCGGGCACCGGTAGGCGGTCATGCTGCCCGCTCCTGGTCGGAAGCGCCGTACCTGGCCAGCACCTTGGCCCGTAGGCGCGGCTGCACGTTGACCTTGGTGATGTCGCCGCCGTAGTGCTCGAGCACCCGATGGTCCATCACCTTGCGCCACAGCGGCGGGAAGTAGGTCAGCGAGATCATCGACGCATACCCGCTGGGCAGGTTGGGGGCGCCGTCCATGCTGCGCAGCGTCTGGTAGCGGCGGGTGGGGTTGGCGTGATGGTCGCTGTGCCGCTGCAGGTGGTACAGGAACAGGTTGGTGACGATGTGGTCGGAGTTCCAGCTGTGCACCGGGGCGCAGCGCTCGTAGCGGCTTTGTCCGGAAGCGGTGACGGTCTGCTGGCGCAGCAGGCCATAGTGCTCGAGGTAGTTGACGCCCTCCAGCAGGGAGAAGCCGAAAACGGCCTGAATGAGCACGAACGGGATGAGCGCCGGGCCGAAGACCGCGATCAGCGCGCCCCACAGCACCACCGACATCAGCCATGCGTTGAGCACGTCGTTGGATAAGTAGGTCCTAGGGTCCCAGGGGCTTTTGCCGAGCCGGCGCAGTCGCTGGGCTTCCAGCCGCAGCGCCGAACGCAGGCTGCCGAACACGCTACGCGGCAGGAACTCCCAGAACGTCTCGCCAAAACGGGCCGAGGCCGGGTCCTCGGGGGTGGCGACCCGCACGTGGTGGCCGCGGTTGTGCTCGATGTAAAAGTGCCCGTAGCAGGTCTGGGCCAAGGTGATCTTGGACAGCCAGCGCTCCAGCGATTCCTTCTTGTGGCCCATCTCGTGGGCGGTGTTGATGCCGACACCGCCCAGCACACCGACCGACAGCGCCAAGCCCAGCTTGCCGGCCCAGCCCAGCCCGCCGGCATAGCCCAGCCAGCTCAGGTCGGAGGCGGTGAACAGGTAGGCGCCCAGTACCACGCTCAGGTACTGGAACGGGACGTAGAGGTAGGTGCAGTAGCGGTAGTACCTGTCTTTGTCCAGCTGTTCCATCACCTCGTCGGGCGGGTTCTGCCCGTCCGGCCCGAAACGCAGGTCCAGGATCGGCACCAGGACGTAGACCAGGATCGGTCCGACCCACAGCAGCGCCTGCGAGCCCGACTGCCACCCGAGACGGTTGAGCGCCCAGATCAAGGGCAGCACCACGAACAGCGCCGTCGGGACGATGAGCCCCATCAGCCACAGCCGGCGCTTCCTGTCTCGCCAGACGGGCACCTCGACTCGATCGACGTGCTGGTCGGTCGCCCGGTTCACCGGGGGCCTCCGTGTGGACATGTGCCAAACCTCCTCGTGATTCACGTGACAGCGATTTAGACAATACGACCACTTCCGTCTCGTGTCTAGACATTTGATGGTGTTTTGTAAACTTCGTGTCAGGTCCGGGTCGGTTCAGTCCTCGGCTGCGGGGTGGCCCGCTCCGACTCGCGCCGACCCTGCACCGAGTGCCGGTAGCCGTAGCCGAGATAGATGGCGATTCCCACCAGCAGCCAGACCCCGAAGCGGATCCAGGTCAGCGCGGTGAGGTTCAACATCAGCCACACGCAGGCGCAGATCGAGGCGATCGGCAGTAGCGGCACCCACGGAGCCCGGAAACCACGCTCGAGGTCGGGACGCGTCCGGCGCAGCACCATGACGCCGGCGGAGACCAGGACGAACGCGAACAACGTCCCGACGTTGACCATCTCCTCGAGCTTGGCGATCGGGAACACCGAGGCCGTCATGGCCACCAACACCGCGACCAGCACGGTGATACGCACGGGCGTCCCCCGCGCCCCGGTCTTGGCCAGCGAACGCGGCAGCAGCCCGTCGCGTGCCATCGCGAACAAGATTCGGCACTGACCGAGAAGCAGCACCATCACCACGGTGGTCAGCCCGGCCAGCGCCCCGAGGGCGATGACCTTGCTGGCCCAGTGCACGCCGTTCACGGTGAACGCCGTGGCGAGGTTGGCCTGACCCCGGCCCGGAACGGTTTTGAGCTCGGTGTAGGGCACCATGCCCGACAACACGACCGCCACCGCGACGTAGAGGACCGTGACGATCGCCAGCGACACCAGAATGCCTCTGGGTACGTCGCGCTGGGGCCGCTTGGTCTCCTCGGCCATGGTGGCCACGATGTCGAACCCGATGAACGCGAAGAACACGATCGACGCCCCTGCCAGCACGCCGTACCAGCCGTAGTGGCTGCCGGGTGCCCCGGTCAGCAGCGACAGCACCGACTGGTTGATGCCTGTCGCCTCGCGTCCCGCCTCGGGCGCCGGGACGAACGGCGAGTAGTTCGAGCCCTTGACGTAGAAGGCGCCGACCACCACGACCAGCACCACGACCGCCACCTTGACGCCGGTGACCAACGCCGAGAACCGCGACGACAACTTCGTGCCCAGCGCGATCAGGGTCGCCACCACCGCGACGATCAGCACCGCGGCCCAGTCGAGCCGGACCGCTCCGAGCTGCAACCGGCTGCCGGCGAAGCCGGCCACCGTCCCCAGATAGGTCGACCACCCCTTGGACACCACGGCGGCGCCGATGGCCAGTTCCAGCAGCAGGTTCCACCCGATGATCCAGGCGAGGAACTCGCCGAAGGTTGCATAGGAGAAGGTGTAGGCGCTGCCCGCCACCGGTAGCGTCGACGCGAACTCGGCGTAGCACAGCGCCGCCAGCGCGCAGGTGACCGCGGCGATCACGAACGACACCCAGATGGCCGGGCCGGTGATGTCACCGGCGGTCGAGGCGGTCACCGTGAAGATGCCTGCACCGATCACCACCGCGACACCGAACACCACCAGGTCCCACCAGTTGAGGTCCTTGCGCAGCCGGGTGTCCGGCTCATCGGTGTCGGCGATCGATTGCTCCACGGACTTCATGCGCCACCGATTCGCCATCCACCCTCCCGTTGGTCACCTCTTGGACGGCACAGTACTGGGTGGCCCCGTACTGGACGGCCCCGTACTGGACGGCCCCGCACTGGGTGGCCCCGTACTGGACGGCCCCGGAAGGCGTCCGGGGGCGAACGAGCAGTCGCCGGGGCTGGACAGGCTGTGCCACCAGGACGGGACCCGGGCGCTCACCGCCTTGGGGAGGACCGGCGGGGCGTCACAGCCCGACGGTCACCCTGAACAGCGTGGCGGACTCGCGCGCGACGAGCCGGATCGGGCCGTCGTCGGCGGCCACCCAGGCGGCCATCCCGCGCCGCAAGGTGAGTGAGCCGGACTTGCCGTGCACCGTCGTGGACCCCTCGGTGCACAGTAGGACCTGCGGTCCCTCGTGGCTGCACGGCGCGTCGACCTCGTGCCCCAGGTATTCGCCTTCCAGCGTCAGCAGTGCAACCGCGAACTCCTCGGCGGGGGTCTCGTACACCATCCCGAGCCCCTCGCGGCGGACATGCGAGCGCAGGCATTCCTCGGCGGTGGGGCGAAAGTCCAGCACCCGCAGCAGTTCAGGCACGTCGACATGCTTGGGAGTCAGGCCGCCGCGCAGCACGTTGTCGGAGTTGGCCATCACCTCGACGGCGAAACCCCGCAGATAGGTGTGCAGGTTGCCGGCCGGCACGAAGATCGCCTCACCCGGTGCCAGGCTGATGCGGTTCAACAGCAGCGACGCCAGCACCCCGGCGTCGCCCGGATAGCGTTCGCCGAGCTCGAGCACCGTCTTGATCTCCTCCGCGAACTCGGTCGCGCCGGAACTCACGTAGGCGATCGCGCCGTCCAGCACGGCCGCGACCAGCGCGTCGAGGTCGGGCTGGGGCGCAGTGATCCAGGTCGTGAACAGGGCACGCAGGCCGTCGGCGTCGGACTGGTCGTTGAGCAGCTCGATGTAAGGGTCCAGCTCGGCGGTCGCCAGCGCCCGCAGCAGCTCCGCGGTGCGCGCGGCCCGACGGAACCCGGCCAGCGCCTCGAAAGGCTGCAGCGCGACCAACAACTCGGGCTTGTGGGAGGTGTCGCGGTAGTTGCGGACCGGGGAGTTGACCGGGATGCCCTGTCGCTCCTCGCGCAGGTAACCCTCGACCGCCTGCTCGGCACTGGGATGGGCCTGGAGCGACAGCGGCTCGTCGGCCGCCAGCACCTTCACCAAAAACGGCAGCACATCACCGAACCGGGCGCGCGAGCCGGGCCCGAGCTGCCCGTCCGGATCGGCGACCAGCGCGTCCAGCAACGAGACCTCGCCGTCCTCGGTTTCCAGCCAGGCCGGATCGCCGGGGTGCGCGCCGAACCAGAGCTCGGCCTCTGGGTGGGCCGCCGGCACCGTCCGGCCGGTGAACTCGGCGATGGTGGTACGCGACCCCCATGCGTACGTCCTCAAAGCCCCGCGTAGCAGTTCCACGTGTGTATCTATCCCCGCACCAGTCGCAGGTAAACCGCGGCCATCTCCAGCCGGACGGCTAATACTGCCAGTTGCTGCCAGTCGCTCCCAGCGCCGGCCGACTTGCGCTCACCACCGGCGGCGCCGCCTGGTGCGGCCTGGGTGCCGGGCGCATCCGGCACGTCCTCGGCGCAGACCAGGTGGACGTCCCCGCCAACGGCGACGCGCGCCGCCACCACCGTGCGTTCGGCGGCCAGGGTGAGCGCGAGCACCCGGAGCCGCTCGGGCAGCGGGCCGTCGATCTGTTCGTCGTGAAAGAGCGCGTCCACCGGGGGGTGGGCGCCACCGAAACGGTCGGAGCCTTGGCCGCTGGGGGCGCGCAGCGCCGTCACAGCGTCGGCGAGCCCGGCGGCGGCGACCACCTCGTGCGCGATCCGCAACAGGATCGAACTGCCGTGTCGCGCCACGGCGAGCGTGGCGGCGCAGTCACCGGCCAACGCGACCCGGTGACCGGATATCCGCGCGGCGATGGTCTTGGCCGGGTTGGTGAACAGGTCGCGACCGGCGCTGTTTCGCAGGGCCTCGGCGTCCAGTTCGTCGGCGAGCCGCCCCAGCTGGATACCGGCTCTGGGGTCCACGGTGCGCAGCGCGGCCAGGCCGGCGGCCAGATAGCGGCACAGCCCGAACTCGTCGGGAACCCGCAGGCGCGGGGCGAGCACGGCGACCCGCCCGGCGGTGGAGTCGCGCAGCGGACCCTCGTACGGTGCCGCCACGGCGACCCGCGCCCCGCGGCGCACCCCGATCGCCGCGGACGTGACCAGCGCCGGGTCGCCGGGATCGTCACCGGCGACGATGAGCACGTCAAGCGGACCGACCCACGGCGGCGCCTCGCCGACAACCGCGATCGGGGCGCAGACCTGCCCGCCCAGCGTCGCGGCCAGGATCGCTCCGGCGGTCTCGGCGGCCCCGCGGCCGGCCACCCAGATCACGCTGCGCGGAGGGTGGTCGACGCGCAGCGGGTCCAGCGCGCCCTCCTCGGCGGCGGCGTCGATGGCACGCACCTGCGCGCCGGCCGACGACGCGGCACGCAGCAGGCCGTCCCGGTCGGCGGTCAGCAGACCCTCGGCGTCTTCGAGATCAATCGCCCGGGTCGCGCTCACGGTCCGGCGCCTCCCGGTACCGCCGCGATCACCGCGTCGATCTCCGCCCGGACCTGATCGACGACGGCGGCCACATCCTCGACGCTGCGGGCCTCGACGTTGAGCCGCAGCAGCGGCTCGGTGTTCGAACTGCGCAGGTTGAACCAGCTGCCGTCGCCCAAGTCGACCGTCACCCCGTCGAGGTGATCGAGAGAGTGGATCCGGGGGCCGAACGACTTCAGCACGGCCTCCACGCACCGCGGCGCGTCGGCCACCGTGAAGTTGATCTCGCCGGAGGACTCGTAGCGCCGGTAGTCGGCGGTCAGCTCCGACAGCGGCCGCTCCTGCTCGCCGAGGGCGGTCAGCACGTACAGCGCGGCCAGCATCCCCGAGTCGGCACCCCAGAAGTCGCGGAAGTAGTAGTGGGCCGAGTGCTCGCCGCCGAAGATCGCGCCGGTGTCGGCCATCAGCGCCTTGATGTAGGAGTGGCCGACCCGCGAGCGCAGCGGTGTGCCGCCCCGTTCGGTGACCAGTTCGGGCACCGCGCGCGAGGTGATCACGTTGTGGATGACGGTCGCGCCGATCTCCCGCTTCAGCTCGCGCGCGGCCACCAGGCCGGTCACCGTCGACGGCGCCACCGGCTCGCCGCGCTCGTCGACCACGAAGCAGCGGTCGGCGTCTCCGTCGAATGCCAGCCCGATATCGGCGCCGGTGTCGCGTACATACGCCTGCAGGTCCACCAGGTTGGCGGGGTCGAGTGGGTTGGCCTCGTGATGGGGGAACGAGCCGTCGAGTTCGAAGTACAACGGCAACAACGTGATCGACTCGACCGCCCCGAACACCGCGGGCGCGGTGTGGCCGGCCATCCCGTTGCCGGCGTCCACGGCCACCCGCAGCGGTCGCAGCCCGGAGGTGTTCACCAGGGAACGCAGGTAGGCGCCATAGTCGGCGAGGACGTCGCGATCGGCGACTGAGCCCGGGCTCCCACCATGGGCTGCGACCCCGGCGATCACCTCGGCGCCGATGACGTCCAGCCCGGTGTCGGCGCCGACGGGTTTCGCCCCGGCGCGGCACAGCTTGATGCCGTTGTAGGCCGCGGGGTTGTGGCTGGCGGTGAACATCGCGCCGGGACAGTCCAGCAGCCCCGAGGCGAAATACAGCTGGTCGGTGGATGCCAAACCGATACGGACCACGTCCAGGCCCTGCCCGGTGGCGCCGCCGGCGAACGCCGCCGCCAGCGCCGGTGAGCTCTCCCGCATGTCGTGGCCGATCACCACCTGGTGCGCGCCCTCAGCACGCACCAGCCTGGCGAACGCCGCCCCCAGGTCGGTGACCAGTGGTTCGTCGAGTTCATCACCGACCAGCCCACGCACGTCGTAGGCCTTGACGACACGGTGAACAGTCGCGGCGGGCCGAGACATGCCGGGCCTCCTGACGCCATGGATTGCTTCGCCTCTTGGCCGTCAGCCTATAACCCCCCGGGGACAAGGGCTGCCACGGTGCACGGGCCCCGACGCCACCCGCAGACGCGGCCGGTGCGCCTAGTCGGTGGGATCGGGCAGCACGCGCAGGTGCCCGCGGCGGCGCCCGGACCGGTGCTCGGGAGGGGCCAGCACACCGCCACTGGGCGCGGTGGCGTGGACACCGGCGTGATGGACCTGGGGCTCGGAGAAGCCGCGCTGCGGAACACCGGGCAGGCATGCCTGGCCGGGCCCACCCTCACGCACCGCGTCGGCCAGGGCGACCAGGTCGTCCTCCTCGGGATGGGTGGGCTCGGCAGACAGGGGTCCGGCGTGGCGCACCAGATCCCACCCGCGGGGAGCGGTGATCCGGCCGGCGTGGCCGACGCACAGATCCCACGAATGCGGCTCCCGCGCGGTGGCGAGTGGACCCACCACGGCCGTGGAATCCGAATAGACGAACGTCAGAGTCGCCACGGCGTAGTGCGGACACCCGGGCCGGCAACAGCGACGGGGAACGTTCACGCCGAAAGGTTATCGTGGACAAACGCCGCCGAAGCGCCGGACACGCGCAACCGTTCGGCCCGCGATGTCCAACCGTTACCATCTGCCCGATGAGTGATTCCCGCGGCGACCCGCGCAGCTTCGGCCGCAACGACCGGTCGAGGAACCGGGCCGGTGCAACCCGGGCCTCTCGGCGGGGCCGGGACATGCGCGGGCCGCTGCTGCCGCCGACGGTGCCGGGGTGGCGCAGCCGGGCCGAGCGGTTCGACATGACGGTCCTGGAAACCTACGAGCCCATCGAACGGCGCTGGCAGGACCGGCTGACCGACCTCGACGTCGCCGTCGACGAAATCCCCCGCATCGCGGCCAAGGATCCGCAGAGCGTGCAGTGGCCGCCCGAAGTCGTCGCCGACGGCCCGATCGCACTGGCCCGCTTGATCCCGGCCGGGGTGGACGTCCGGGGCAACGCCACACGGGCACGAATTGTGTTGTTCCGCAAGCCGATCGAGCGACGGGCAAAAGACACCGTCGAACTCACCGAGTTGCTGCACGAGATCCTGGTGGCTCAGGTGGCCGTCTATCTTGACGTCGAGCCCTCGGTCATCGACCCCATGATCGATGACGGCTGACCGCGAATTGCGCTGGCCGCGAATTGCACTGCGCTTCAGATGACGCCGCGCTTGAGGCGGCGACGCTCCCGTTCGGAGAGACCGCCCCAGATACCGAAACGCTCGTCGTGCGCCAGCGCGTAGTCGAGGCACTCGCTACGCACCTCGCAGCCCAGGCAGATCTTCTTGGCCTCACGGGTGGAGCCCCCCTTCTCGGGGAAGAACGCCTCGGGATCGGTCTGCGCACACAGCGCCCGGTCCTGCCATTGGTCCGGCGTCAGCGGCACGGACTCGGTTTCGAATGCGATCGGCGCATCGGAAACCGGAGCATCAGGAACCACAGTCAGGTGTGGCCGCACGAGAACCGCCGGAGCCGAACCGAACGTGGTGTGCGGTGTGCTTGCCATAACGCCCCGAAGGTGTTCGTAGGACATGCGTTTCCGCCTCCTCAGGCTGATTGACCTTAACGTGATCGATAAGGGTGAAGGTTTCCCACTGTTCTGATGTACAGACTGTTCTGATGTACAGAGTGTCCTGATGTACAGACAATTCGAACATTCGAACAAGTGATCGAATCTCGGTCTGCGACACCGGGAACGGCCGGCCAACCGGGAAATGACACTGTTGTGATTAGACACGGGTTGATGTGCCCGGTCAAGCGTTGGACGGCGTTTCCATATCATCTCGTGACGAAATTTCGGCGTTTCTGTTGCCTTGGGCTCTCGGCGTGTCGATCACAACTGTCGCAACCGTTTCCGAACTCCGGTTCCCGGAGGCCCTCATGGGCCCGCCACGTGGGCCCATGAGGGCCCGCAACCGTGCCGTGGACGGCCGGTACTGTCGTGCCCTGTGAAGATCAAGTGAAGCTCACCGTTCTGGTCGGCGGGGTCGGCGGCGCTCGCTTTCTGCTGGGGGCCCGGCAGCTGCTGGGGCTGGGCCGTTCCGAGGCGCAGGGGGAGTCGGCGGCCGACCACGAACTGACCGCAGTCGTCAACATCGGCGACGACGCCTGGATCCACGGGGTGCGCGTGTGCCCGGATCTGGACACCTGCATGTACACCTTAGGCGGTGGTGTGGACCCGGAGCGCGGGTGGGGTCACCGCGACGAAACCTGGCACGCCAAAGAGGAATTGGCACGCTACGGCGTGCAGCCGGACTGGTTCATGCTGGGCGACCGCGACCTGGGCACCCATTTGGTGCGCACCCAGATGCTCAACGCCGGCTACCCACTGACGCAGATCACCACGGCGCTGTGCGATCGCTGGCAACCGGGCGCTCGGCTGCTGCCGGCCAGCAACGACCGGTGCGAGACTCACGTCGTGATCACCGACCCGGCCGACGAGAGCCGGCGCGCAATCCACTTCCAGGAGTGGTGGGTGCGCTACCGGGCCCAGGTGCCCACGCACAGCTTCGCGTTCGTCGGCGCCGAAAAGGCCAGCGCCACAGATGAAGCCGTGGCGGCCATCACCGAAGCCGACGTCATCCTGCTGGCTCCGTCCAACCCGGTGGTCAGCGTCGGCGCCATCCTGGCGGTCCCCGGCATCCGGGGTGCGCTGCGCGCCGCCACCGCCCCGGTCGTCGGCTACTCGCCGATCATCGGCGGAAAGCCGCTGCGCGGCATGGCCGATACCTGCCTGTCCGTGCTGGGGGTCGAATCCACCGCGGAGGCCGTCGGCCGCCACTACGGGGCGCGTTCGGGCACCGGGATCCTGGACGGCTGGCTGGTGCACGAGGGTGACGTGGCCGACTTCAAGGCCGACATCGAGGGCGTGACGGTGCGTTCGGCTCCGCTGTTGATGACCGACCCACAGGCCACGGCCGACATGGTCGCCGCCGGGCTCGACCTCGCGGGCGTCAGCACGTGACCGGCCCGGGCTCGACAGCGCCCCGGTCCGGCGAGCACGGCACCGCGGCGGCGGTCGAGATCCTTCCGGTGACCGGGCTCCCCGAGTTCCGGCCCGGCGACGACCTGACCGCGGCCGTCGCCACGGCCGCACCCTGGTTGCGCGATGGCGACGTCGTGGTGGTGACCAGCAAGGCGGTGTCCAAGTGTGAGGGTCGGCTGGTGGCGGCACCGCAGGACGCCGAGGAGCGGGACCGACTGCGGCGCCGGCTGGTCAATGACGAAGCGGTGCGCGTGCTGGCGCGCAAGGGCCGCACCCTGATCACCGAGAGCCGGCTGGGCCTGGTCCAGGCCGCCGCAGGCGTGGACGGATCCAATGTCGGCCGCAACGAGCTGGCGCTGCTGCCCATCGACCCCGACGCCAGCGCGGCGGCCCTGCGCGCGGGGCTGCGGCGGGGCCTGGGCGTCGATGTCGCGGTGGTCATCACCGACACGATGGGGCGGGCCTGGCGCAACGGCCAGACCGACGCGGCGATCGGCGCCGCCGGCCTGGCCGTGCTGCACAACTATTCGGGGGCAGTCGACCGGCACGGCAACGAGCTGGTGGTCACTGAGGTCGCGGTCGCCGACGAGATCGCGGCCGCCGCCGACCTGGTCAAAGGCAAACTGACCGCGATGCCGGTGGCCGTCGTGCGCGGCCTGCACGTCACCGACGACGGCTCGACAGCCCGGCGGCTGCTGCGGCCGGGCACCGAAGATCTGTTCTGGCTGGGTACCGCCGAGGCCCTCGACATGGGCCGCCGGCAGGCCCAGCTGGTGCGCCGGTCGGTGCGCCGATTCGACGATCGGGCGGTGCCGCCCGACCTCGTCGAGTCCGCCGTCGCCGAGGCCCTCACCGCGCCCGCCCCCCACCACACGCGGCCGGTGCGGTTCGTGTGGCTGTGTGCCCCGGCCATCCGGCTGCGGCTGCTGGACCGGATGAAGGACCGCTGGCGCACCGACCTCGCCCGTGACGGCAGGCCCGCCGACGCCATAGAGCGTCGGGTGGCGCGCGGCCAGATCCTCTACGACGCACCGGAAGTCGTCATCCCGTTCCTGGTTCCCGACGGCGCCCACACCTATCCCGACGCCGCCCGCACCGACGCCGAGCACACCATGTTCACGGTCGCGGCCGGGGCGGCCGTGCAGGCTCTGCTGGTGGCGCTGGCGGTGCGGGGCCTGGGCAGCTGCTGGATCGGCTCCACGATCTTCGCCCCCGGCCTGGTCCGCGCCGAGCTCGACCTGCCCGGCGACTGGGAGCCGCTGGGCGCGGTCGCGATCGGCTACGCCGAGCAGCCTGCCTCCCCGCGCGAGCCGGGCCCGGTCGCGGACCTGCTGATCAGGAAATGACCCCGATGACCGGGTTCGCGGACAAGCCGGCGGCGGTCGACGACGTTGGCGGCGGCTACCCCGTGGCGGAAGCGGTGGCGCGGTCGGCGGCCCGCGCGCCGTGGTCGGCGCTGCGCGATCGGCGGAGGAGGCGGGTGTCGAGGTGAGCGTTCGCGACTCGGCGATCTCGGTGCTCGCCGACTGGGCCGCGCCCGACCCGGCCCAGGATTCGCTGCGGCACGCCGTCCTGGCCTTCCTGCACGCGCGCCCCGACGCCTGCCGCCGCGACTGCGAGCCCGGCCACGTGACCGCGTCGGCGCTGGTACTCGACGACACCGGCGGCCGGGTGCTGCTGACACTGCACCACCGACTGCGCCGCTGGGTGCAGATGGGCGGGCACTGCGACGAGGGGAAAGACGGAGACCCCGACGTCGTCGCCGCGGCACTGCGAGAGGCCACTGAGGAATCCGGCATCGCCGGCCTGCGCATCGAGCCGGAGCTGGCCGCCGTGCACGTCCACCCGGTCACCTGCTCGTTGGGTGTGCCGACCCGACACCTCGACCTGCAGTTCGTGGCGCACGCGCCGCCCGGCGCGCAGATCGCCATCAGCGAGGAATCGCTGGACCTTCGGTGGTTCCCGGCCGGAGAGCTACCCGAGGGCACCGATCACGCGCTGGCCTACTTGGTGGCTCGAGCGCTGGGCCGCCAGGCCGAGACTCACACGTCCGAGGAGTAGCGGATCCCGCCGTCGGGAATGGCCACGCCGGGCCACACTCGGGCACCGCGCAGCAGCTCGCAGCGCGCGCCGATGTCGGCGCCGTCGCCGATCACCCCGTCGCGGATCAGCGCCCGCGGACCGATGCGCACCCCGAAGCCGACGATCGACCGTTCGATCACGCTTCCTGCCTCGACCTTGACGCCGTCGAAGATCACCGCGCCGTCCAGCCGCACCCCCGGGCCGATCTCGGCGCCTCTCCCGACGACCGTGCCGCCGATGAGTACGGCGCCGGGCGACACCGCAGCGCCGTCGTGCACCAACTGCTCGCCGCGGTGGCCGTGCAGCGCCGGCGACGGGGCGATGCCGCGCACCAGATCCGCCGACCCGCGCACGAAGTCCTCCGGAGTGCCCATGTCGCGCCAGTAGGTGGCGTCGACGTAACCGCAGACCTTGAGGTCGTCGTCGAGCAATGCCGGGAACACCTCACGTTCCACCGACACCTCGCGGCCACGGGGAATACGGTCGATCACCTCACGCCGGAAGACGTAGCAGCCTGCGTTGATCTGGTCGGTGGGTGGGTCCTCCGTCTTCTCCAGGAACGCCGCGACGCGGTCATCCTCGTCGGTGGGCACACACCCGAACGCCCGCGGGTCACCGACCCGCACCAGGTGCAGCGTGACGTCGGCCTGCTTGGTGTGGTGGAACTCGAGCAGCTCGCCCAGGTCGGCGCCGGACAGCACGTCGCCGTTGAACACCATCACGGTGTCGTGGCGCAGCCTCGGCGCGACGTTGGCGATCCCGCCGCCGGTCCCCAGCGGGTTCGACTCGGCCACGTACTCGATCTGCAGGCCCAGCTTGGACCCGTCGCCGAACTCGGCCTCGAACACCTCGGCCCGGTACGACGTGCCCAGGATCACGTGCTCGATCCCGGCCGCGGCGATCCGCGACAGCAGATGGGTGAGGAAGGGCAGCCCGGCGGTCGGCAGCATCGGCTTGGGCGCCGACAGGGTCAGCGGCCGCAGCCGAGTGCCCTTGCCGCCCACCAGGATCACCGCGTCAACCGAGCGTTGTGCCACCTCTAGCGCCTTTCCAGGTCACGTCTTCTGCGGCGCAGGGAGTTGCGCACCATCAGGCGGGCGCGCACCTCCAGCGACCCGCGCAGCGTCCAGCGCAGCGGCGCCTGCCACCATCCGGGATGCCGGTCGGCCAGGAAGATGTAGGTGCTCTTGTGATGAGCGCTCAGGTGGCGCGCCGGGTCGTGCCCGGTGGAGTGGCCCCGGTGGTGGAGCACCTCGGCCGAGGGCACGTAGACGCTGCACCAGCCGGCCCGGCCCAGGCGGTCCCCGAGGTCGACGTCCTCCATGTACATGAAGTAGCGCTCGTCGAACCCCCCGACCTGACGAAACGCCGACCGGCGCAGCAGCAGACACGACCCCGACAGCCAGCCCACCGGCCGCTCGCTGGGCTCGAGCCGGTCCTGGCGGTAGGCCGCCGTCCAGGGGTTGCGCTTCCAGAAGGGTCCCACCACGGCGTGCATCCCGCCGCGGACCAGGCTGGGCAGATGACGTGCCGACGGGTACACCGACCCGTCGGGATCCCGGATCAGTGGGCCCAGCGCGCCCGCCCGTGGCCACCGGTTGGCGGCATCGAGCAGTGCGTCGATGCTGCCCGGACCCCACTGCACGTCCGGGTTGGCCACGATCACCCAGTCGTCGGCCGCCCCGTTCTCCCCCAGCCGGTCGACGGCGAGGTTGACCGCGCTGCCGTACCCGAGGTTGGCCCCCGTCTCGATCAGCCGCGCGTTCGGGTAGCGCTCGAGCGCCGCCTGTGGCGTCCCGTCGACCGACCCGTTGTCGGCCAGCAGGACTTCGACGGGACGCTCGGTGGCCAGCGCCAACGACGCCAGGAAGCGCTCCAGGTGCGGGCCCGGCGAATAGGTCACCGTGACCACGGGCACGACGTCAGTCACGCGTCGAGGGTAACGGTCGGTCGCCCGCGGCGACGCCGGCCGCCGACAGCGCCGCGATCAGCGCCTCGCGCCAGGGTCGCAGCGGCCGCAGGCCCGCCGCCCGGGACTGCTCGGCGCCGAGCGCGGAATAGACCGGCCGCGGCGCCGGCCGCGGAAACTGCGCGGTGCTGACCGGGCGCACCCGCGACGGGTCGGCGCCGCACTGCTCGAATACGGCCCGGGCCTGCCCGAACCGGGACACCGCTCCCTCGTTGGCGGCGTGCAGGACCGGGCCGGGCACGCCGTCGTCGGCGATCTGCAGCAGCGCGGCGGCCAGGTCCCCGACGTAGGTCGGCGAGCCGGTCTGGTCGTCGACCACGTCGACGGGACCGTCCCCGGCGGCCAGCCGGCGCATGACGGCGACGAAGTCCTTGCCGGTGCCACCGGTGTAGACCCAGGAGGTGCGCACGACGACGCCTTGCCGGGCGTCCGGCAGGACCGCGAGCACCGCGTGTTCGCCGGCGAGTTTGGTGCGGCCGTACACGCCTGCCGCCGCGGTGGGGTCGCCGGGCTCGTAGGGGCGGGAGGCCGGGACGCCGGCCCCGCCACCCACGGCCCCGCCACCCACGGCCCCGCCACCGAATACGTAGTCGGTGGAGACGTGGATCAGCCGGGCGCCGGCCCGCGCGCAGGCCTTGGCCAGGTGCTCGGGACCGGTGGCGTTGACCGCGTGGGCACGGGCCTGGTCGCTCTCGGCGCCGTCGACGTCGGTGTACGCCGCGCAGTTGAGCACGATGTCGCCGCCGCCGATGAAATCTTCGGCCGCCGCCGGGTCGGTGATGTCCCACTGCGATGACGTGTACGCCCGCATCCGGCGGCCCTGGTCGGCCGCCAACGCCGCCACGGTGCTGCCCAGTTGCCCCCCCGCCCCGCTGATCACAATCCTGCCCGACATGGCACGAGTGTGGCACGCCCCGAAACGCGCGGGTCACGCCCGGGTCACGCCGGAGGCACGCGGGCGCCCGCTACCCGCGAAGCAGCTGTGTCGCAAGTAACCTAGAGGGATGGGAGTGCAACGTGTGGTTCGTGTGGCTGCCACCGCGCTGACGGTCCTGGTCGTTCTCGGCACCGGGATCGCGTGGACCAATGTGCGGTCTTTCCAAGACGGCATCTTCCACATGTCGGCCGCCTCGCTGGGCAACGGCGGCGACGACGGCGCGATCGACATCCTGCTGGTGGGCCTGGACAGCCGCACCGACGCTCACGGCAACCCCCTGTCGGCCGAGGAGCTCGAGACATTGCGGGCCGGCGACGAGGAGGCGACCAACACCGACACCATCATCCTCATCCGGATCCCCAACACCGGGAAGTCGGCGACCGCGATATCGATTCCGCGCGACTCCTACGTCGCCGCCCCGGGCCTGGGCAAGACGAAGATCAACGGCGTCTACGGCCAGACCCGGGAGACCAGGCGTGCCAACCTGGTCCAGGCAGGCGACTCCGCCGAGCACGCGGCGGCCCAGGGCACCGAGGCCGGCCGGGAGGCGCTGATCAAGACCGTCGCCGACCTCACCGGGGTCACCGTCGACCACTACGCCGAGATCGGACTGCTCGGTTTCGCCTTGATCACCGACGCCCTCGGCGGCGTGGATGTCTGCCTCAACGAGCCCGTCTTCGAGCCGCTCTCGGGCGCAGACTTCCCCGCCGGCCAGCAGCGCCTGTCCGGCCCGGAGGCGCTCAGCTTCGTTCGCCAGCGCCACGAGCTGCCGCGCGGCGACCTGGACCGCGTCGTGCGTCAGCAGGCCGTCATGGCGTCGCTCGCACACCGGGTCATCTCCGGCAAGACGCTGTCGAGCCCCACCACGCTGCGGCGCCTGGAGGCCGCCGTCCAGCGCTCGGTGGTGTTGTCCTCGGGCTGGGACGTGATGGACTTCGTGCAGCAGATGCAGAAACTGGCCGGCGGCAACGTGGCGTTCGCCACCATCCCGGTGCTCGACGGCGCCGGCTGGAGCGACGACGGCATGCAGAGCGTGGTGCGGGTGGACCCGCACCAGGTGCAGGACTGGGTCGCCGGCCTGTTGCACAACCAGGACGAGGGCAAGACCGACGAGCTGACCTACAGCCCGGCCAAGACGACGGCCAGCGTGGTCAACGACACCGACATCAACGGCCTCGCCGCGGCGGTGTCGGACGTGTTGAGCGCCAAGGGATTCACCACCGGCTCGGTCGGCAACAACACGGGCGGGCACGTCAAGGGCAGCCAGGTGCGGGCGGCCAAGAGCGACGACGTCGGAGCCCAGGCGGTCGCTCGGCAACTGGGCGGCCTTCCGGTGGTCGCCGACGCGTCGATAGCCCCGGGCACCGTCCGGGTGGTGCTGTCCGGCGATTACAGCGGCCCGGGCTCCGGGCTGAGCGGCGGCGTGAACAGCCAGGTGGCGGCCGCCCAGGTGTCCAACGCCGGCGGGTCGACCGACCCGGACGTCCCAGCGCCCTCGCCCATCCTGACCGCAGCCTCCGACAAGCCGGACTGCATCAATTGAGCATGCCTGCAACCCTTTCGGGGGCCATCCTCGAGCCGATGCTGCGGGACGACCCGGTCGGACCACGCATCACCTACTACGACGATGGCGTCCGGGCCGACGGCGAGCGCATCGAGTTGTCCGCGGCGACCCTGGCCAACTGGGCCGCCAAGACCGGCAACCTGCTGCGCGACGAGCTGGGCGCCGGGCCGGGCAGCCGGGTCGCGGTCCTGCTGCCGGCGCACTGGCAAACCGCCGCGGTGCTGTTCGGCGTGTGGTGGATCGGCGCCGAGGTCGTGCTGGAAGGCGCGGCGGACCCGCATACGGACATGGCGTTGTGCACCATCGAACGCCTCGACGAGGCCGACTCCGCCGTGAGCGCGGCGGCATCAGGCGGTGAGGTCGCGGTGCTGTCGCTGGACCCGTTCGGCCGGCCCGCCCCCGACCTGCCGATCGGCGTCACCGACTACGCCACCGCGGTGCGCGTGCATGGCGACCAGATCGTCCCCGAGCGCCACCCGGGTCCCGCGCTCGCCGGCCGCTCGGTCGGCGAGATTCTGGCGGACTGCGAAAGATCCTCGGCGGCAAGGGGTTTGACGTCGGCTGATCGAGTTCTTTCCAGCGCGTCGTGGACCGGACCGGACGAACTCGTCGACAACCTGCTGGCAGTCCTGGCCGTCGGCGCGTCGCTGGTGCAGGTGGCCGCACCAGCCGGGACCCAGGCCGATCCCGCGGCGCGACAGCGAAGGATCGAGACCGAGAAGATCACCCGCGTGCTGTGACTGCGGGATCCGGACCCGGACTTCAGACAATACATATTGATATCGCAATATTCTGATGTTAACGTCGGCAGGGTCTTGCTCGGTAGCGATTCACCAGGAGGGTGTGGAAGATGGCGTACGGAATGTTCGGCAGAGGCGTCGCCTGGTTGGCGACCGGCGTCGTCGGGGCGGCTGCCTATGACCTGGTGGTGCGGGCCGCGAAAAAGGCGCCGCTGCACCAGGCCGCGGTCTCGGCGGCCGAACTGGGCCTGCGCGGCACCCGCAAGGCCGAGGAGGCCGCGGAATCGGCGCGGCTGAAGATGTCCGACGTGATGGCCGAAGCCCGTGGGCGCATCGGCGAGGAGGCGCCCACGCCTGCCGTAGGTGACGCCCACGACCACGACCACTGATCGGTCGACATGGCCCTCGCGATCGTTGAAGAGAGCGCAACCACCGACGAGTCTGCGCTGACGGTGATCTCGGACGCGGCCGGACGCATGCGGGTCAGGGTCGACTGGGTTCGCGGCGACTCCCGGCGCGCAGTCGCGGTCGAGGAGGCCGTCGCCACGTGCCACGGCGTGCGCGCCGTGCACGCCTATCCGCGCACCGGATCCGTCGTCGTCTGGTACTCGCCGCGACGCGCCGAGCGCTCCGCGCTGCTGGCGGCGATCGGCGAGGCCGCACACGTCGCCGCCGAGCTGATCCCGGCGCGCGCACCGCATTCGGCCGAGATCCGCAACGCCGACGTGCTGCGGATGGTCATCGGCGGCGCGGCGCTGGCCCTGCTCGGGCTGCGCCGCTACGTGTTCGCGCGACCGCCGCTGCTCGGGCCGAGCGGCCAGCTGGTGGCCGGCGGTGTGGCCATCTTCACCGGCTACCCGTTCCTGCGCGGCGCACTGCGCTCGCTGCGGTCCGGGAAAGCCGGCACCGACACGCTGGTGTCGGTGGCGACCGTGGCCAGCCTGCTGCTCGGCGAGAACGTGGTCGCGCTCACCGTGCTGTGGCTGCTCAACATCGGCGAATACCTGCAGGACCTGACCCTGCGCCGGACCCGGCGGGCCATCTCCGAACTGCTGCGCGGCACCCAGGACACCGCGTGGATCCGCATGAGCGACGGGGCCGAGGTGCAAGTGGCGATCGACACCGTGCAGATCGGCGACGAGGTGGTCGTGCACGACCAGGTCGCGATCCCGGTGGACGGCGAGGTCGTCGAGGGTGAGGCCATCGTCAACCAGTCGGCGATCACCGGGGAGAACCTGCCGGTCAGCATCACAGCCGGCGCGCACGTGCACGCGGGCTCGGTCGTGGTCCGCGGGCGCCTGGTGGTGCGCGCGGAGGCCGTCGGCAACGAGACCGCGATCGGGCGCATCATCGCCCGCGTCGAGGAGGCACAGCACGACCGCGCCCCGATCCAGACCGTCGGGGAGAAATTCTCCCGCCGCTTCGTTCCCGCTTCGTTCATCGTCTCCGCCCTCACCTTGCTGGTCACCGGCGACGTCCGGCGCGCGATGACCATGCTCCTGATCGCCTGCCCCTGCGCGGTCGGGCTGTCCACCCCGACCGCGATCAGCGCGGCGATCGGCAACGGCGCGCGCCGCGGCATCCTGATCAAGGGCGGCTCTCACCTCGAGCAGGCCGGCCGCGTCGACGCGATCGTGTTCGACAAGACCGGTACGCTGACCGTCGGGCGTCCGGTGGTCACCAATATCGTTGCGATGCACTCCGATTGGGAACCCGAGCAGGTCTTGGCGTACGCGGCCAGCTCGGAGATCCACTCCCGGCACCCGTTGGCCGAGGCGGTGATCCGCTCCACCGCGGAACGCCGCATCAGCATCCCGCCGCATGAGGAGTGCGAGGTGCTCGTGGGGTTGGGCATGCGGACGCGTGCCGACGGCCGCACCCTGCTGCTGGGCAGCCCGTCGCTGTTGCGCGCCGAAAAGGTGCGGGTGTCCAAGAAGGCCACCGAGTGGGTGAACAGGCTGCGCCGCCAGGCCGAGACACCGCTGCTGCTCGCCGTGGACGGCACGCTGGTCGGGCTGGTCAGCCTGCGTGACGAAGTGCGGCCCGAGGCCGCCGAAGTGCTGACCAAGCTGCGCGCCAACGGCGTCCGCCGGGTCGTCATGCTCACCGGCGACCACCCCGACATCGCCGAGGTCGTCGCCGGCGAACTGGGGATCGACGAGTGGCGCGCCGAGGTGATGCCGGAGGACAAGCTGGAGGTGGTGCGCGCCCTGCAGGCCGAGGGTTTCGTCGTCGGCATGGTCGGCGACGGCGTCAACGACGCGCCCGCGCTGGCCGCCGCCGACATCGGGATCGCCATGGGCCTGGCCGGTACCGATGTCGCCGTCGAGACCGCCGACGTGGCGCTGGCCAACGACGACCTGACCCGCCTGCTCGACGTGCGCGAGCTGGGCGCCCGGGCGGTCGACGTGATCCGCCAGAACTACGGCATGTCGATCGCGGTCAACGCCGTCGGGCTGGCCGTCGGGGCCGGCGGCGCGCTGTCGCCCGTGCTGGCCGCGATCCTGCACAACGCCTCGTCGGTGGCGGTGGTGGCCAACAGCTCCCGACTGATCCGCTACCGGCTCGACTAGTGGCTCTGGCTGCATCGAGGGTGAATCCACGGCGCCGACACGCCGGGCGGGCACGCCATGCATTCACGCTCAAAGCCGCGGACTCACACTCAATGTCCGGCTGTGCTGATCAACAGCAGTCGTGGCCGCGCCAGGCCCGCACTCCCTGCCACACCGCGATGGCGGCGACCGCGAGCCCGACAGCGGGATCGATCCACCAGCCGTCCGGCCAGACGGCGGTGAGGGCCAGTCCGGCCAGCACCCCGGCGGCCTGCACAGCGCACAGGTAGTTCTGAATACCCTCACCTTCGGTGGCCTCCGAGCCCAGCCGGGCACCCAGCCGCTGGTTGGCCCGGCCCAGGACCGGCATCAGCAGCAGCGCGACCACTGTCAGCCCGATGCCGATCACCGAGGTCTCGGCGTGGTGGCCGTCGGTGAGGTCGCGCACGGACTCGGCGGCGATGTAGGGGGCGGTCAGCCAGAAGGAGACCGCCACGCCGCGCCGCGCGCGCGACTCGGCGGTCTCGGACAGAGTGCGGGCGCCGCTGAAGCGCCACACCACCATCGCGCTGGCCAGCGCCTCCCCGCCGCCGCCGAGCGCCCAACCGGTCAGTGCGATGGACCCGACCGCCAGGCCCTGCCACAGCCCGATGGCGCCCTCGACGAGCAGCACGGTGAGGCTGACCCAGGCCAGCCGCCGCGCCCGGCGGGCGCCGGCCTGCCAGGCCGCATCCCGCTCCGCGGCGCTTCGACGCGTTCGGGCGCTGGGAGGGCAAGAGCTGGGAGGCGAAGAGGTGGAAGGGGAAGAGGTCATTACACCCGATGGTAGAGCCGGCACGCCGGGCCCGGGCACCACGACACCCGGGGGGACGAGCACGCGTTGTCACCACCAGCGGGGGCATTTGGTCACCGCGTTCAGGCGGCATCAAGCCACGGACCCTGCCACAGGGTTCCTCGTTACGCTGTCCAACCAGTGGGGGTCCCAGTACATCGAAGAAGGGTTGTGACGAATGGCGCGTACCGAGAACGACACGTGGGACCTGGCGACCAGCGTGGGAGCCACCGCCACCATGGTCGCGGCGGGACGGGCCCGAGCAACCCGCGACAAGCTGATCGACGACCCGTTCGCCGAGCCGCTGGTGCGGGCGGTCGGCGTGGAGTTCTTCACCCGCTGGGCCGCCGGCGACCTCGACTCCGCCGACGTCGACGTCCCCGGCGCGGCCTGGGGCATGCAGCGCATGACCGACATGCTGGCCGCGCGCACCCGCTACATCGACACCTTCTTCGCCGAAGCGGCCAGCGCGGGCGTTCGCCAGGTCGTCCTGCTGGCGTCGGGCCTCGACGCGCGCGCCTACCGGCTGCCGTGGGCGGCGGGCACCACGGTGTTCGAGATCGACCAGCCCCAGGTGCTCGACTTCAAGAGCGTCACCATCGCGCAACTGGGCGCCAACCCCACCGCCGAGATGCGGCCCGTCCCGATCGACCTGCGCCACGACTGGCCGGCCGCACTGCTGGCGGCCGGTTTCGACACCGCCGCACCAGTGGCCTGGGCGGCCGAGGGCCTGCTCGGCTTCCTGCCGCCCGATGCGCAGGACCGGTTGCTGGACAACATCACCGAACTCAGCGCCGACGGCAGTCGGCTGGTCGCCGAGGTGTTCCTGAACTCCGGCGTCAACGCGCGGGCGCTCAACGCCGCCTCCGCCCGGTGGCAGGAGCACGGCCTGGACACCGCGCTCGACGACCTGGGCTTCCCCGGCGAGCGCAACGACGCGGCGGCCTACCTCGAGGACCGCGGCTGGCAGCCGGTGCGTACGCCGCTGAACCGGTTGCTGAGCGAGCACGGGCTGCCGCTGCAGCCGACCGACGGCGCCGAGGACAGCGACCAGGCGCCGTTCGCCCGCAACTACTACTGCACCGCCGTGTTGCGGAAAGCATCCTGAAGGAAGGCACGCCCCATGCCGGACAGACCCATGCCGGACAGACCCATGCCGGACAGCCCCATGCCGGACAGCCCCATGCCGGACAGCGACGCCCCCAAGCCCCTCGACGGCTATCGGGTGCTCGATTTCACCCAGAACATCGCCGGTCCCCTGGCCGGGCAGGTGCTGGCCGACCTGGGCGCCGAGGTCGTCAAGATCGAGGCGCCCGCCGGCGAGGCGGCCCGTCACATCACCGCAGTGCTGCCCGGGCGGCCGCCGCTGGCCACACTGTTCCTGCCGCACAACCGCGGCAAGAAGTCGGTGGCGCTGGACCTGGCCACCGACGAGGGCAGGCAGCAGGTGCTGCGCCTGGCCGAGACCGCCGACGTCGTGCTGGAGGGGTTTCGCCCCGGCGTGATGGAACGCATGGGCCTGGGGCCCGACGAGTTGCGTTCGCGCAACCCCAGACTGGTCTACGCCCGGCTTTCGGCCTACGGCGGCAACGGCCCGCACAGCGCCCGGCCGGGGGTTGACCTCATCGTCGCCGCCGAGTCGGGCATGACCACCGGGATGCCCACGCCCACCGGCAAACCGCAGATCATCCCGTTCCAGCTCGTCGACGCCGCCAGCGGGCACGTGCTGGCCCAGGCGGTACTGGCCGCGCTGCTGCACCGCGAACGCCACGGTGTGGCCGACGTCGTGCGGGTCGCCATGTATGACGTCGCGGTCGGCCTGCAGGCCGGCCAGCTCACGGTCCACCTGAACACGCCGAGCGCCAGGCCCGCAGGTTCGTCGCCGAAACCCAAGCGGCGCAAGGGGGTTGGCTTCGCGACCCAGCCATCGGACGCGTTCCGGGCCGCCGACGGATACCTGGTGATCAGCGCATACGTACCCAAGCACTGGGCCAAGCTGTGCGAGCTGATCGGCCGGCCCGACCTGCTCGAGGACGAACGGTTCATCGACCAGCGGGCGCGGGCCCTGCACTACCCCGAGCTGACCGAGGAACTCGAAGCGGCACTTGCCGCCAGGACAGCGGCCGAATGGGTCGAGTTGCTTCAGAAGGGCGGCCTGATGGCCTGCCACGCGCACACCTGGAAACAGGTCGTGGACACCCCGCTGTTCGCGGAGAACGAGCTCGCACTGCGGGTCGGCACCGGCGAAGACACCGTCACGGTGGTGCGCACCCCGGCCCGCTACTCCAGCTTCGACGCCGCGACCGCCGAGCCCCCGCCGGCGGTCGGCGCGCACAACGACGAGTTCCTTGCTGCGCCGGACTCCGCGTCGTGAGCAGTGGCACTCTCAGAGACCCGGCAGGCGCACCACCTGGATGAAGAACTCGTCGATCTGCCGGACCGCGTTGATGAACTGATCGAGGTCGACCGGCTTGGTGACGTAGGCGTTGGCATGCAACTGGTAGCTGCGCAGGATGTCCTCCTCCGCCGAGGAGGTCGTGAGTACGACGACCGGGATGCGCGCGAGGTCAGGATCGGACTTGACCTGCTCCAACAACTGGCGGCCGTCGTATTTCGGGAGGTTCAGATCGAGCAGGACGAGATCAGGCCGCACGGCGTCCTTGAACGGGCCGCGCCTGTAGAGGTAGTCCAAACCCTCTTCCCCGTCGTGCGCCACGTTCAGGTTGTTCTTGAGCTTGTTGTGCTCGAACGCTTCCCGGGTGATGAGCTCGTCTCCCGGATCGTCCTCGACGAGCAGGATTTCGATCGCTCTACCGTCCGAGGTCATTGCTGGGCTCCTCCTGGCTCTGTTTCGTGCGCTTGGTCTTCTCCGGTGGCCGGCTCTTCGGGAACCGGCTCTTCTTGAGCGACGTCCGCAGGCTCGGGCATGGGCAGGGTGAACTCGAACCGGGTGCCGCCGGTGTAGGTCGTGTCGATCCGGATGCTTCCGCCGTGGTACTCGACGATCTTCTTGCACAGCGCCAGCCCCACACCGGTCCCCTGGTACATGTCTCGGCCGTGCAGACGCTGGAAGATCACAAACACCTTGTCGGCGAACTCCTCCGGTATCCCGATGCCGTTGTCGGTAACGCGGAACACCCATTCACCGACGCAGTCACCGCCGCCCGGTTCGCACTCGATGGCGATGCGCGGCGGGCTGTCCTCGCGCCGGAACTTCACCGCATTGCCGATCAGGTTCTGCCACAACATCGTCAGCAGCATCGGGTCGCCGACGACCCGCGGGAGGGGATCACGCGGGCGCACGATCCGGGCGCCGGACTCCTCGATCGCCGCGGCGAGGTTGCTCAGGCCGGCGTCCAGCGGCGTGTCGAGGTCCACCTCGACCTGAAAGGCGCCGAGGCGACCGACGCGGGAGAAGGTGAGCAGGTCGTTGATCAGCACCTGCATGCGCTTGGCCCCGTCGACCGCGAAGGCGATGTACTCGGTGCCGCGCTCGTCGAGTTGGTCGCCGTAGCGCTTCTCGAGCAACTGGCAGAACGAGGCGACCTTGCGCAGCGGTTCCTGCAGATCGTGGGACGCGACGTAGGCGAACTGCTCGAGTTCGGCGTTCGAACGCCGCAGCTCCTCGGTCTGTTCATCCAACTGCTCTCGGGCAGCACGGGATACGTCGAGTTCTTCGACCATGCGCCGGCGCATGTTCTCCACGTCGATCGCCATGTCCCGGATGTCCCTGGGCCGCTTGGGAGGCCAGATGGTCTCCGCGAAGCTGCCCTCGGTGATCCGCCGGCACGCCGCCGCCAGGTTCGCCAGCGGACGGGTCACCGTGAAGCGCACCAGCGCACCCAGCACCAGCGCGGTGGCGAAGAACACGACCACCAGCGCGATCAGCACGCGGTCCCGCCAGGCGTCGATGCGGTGGAGTTGCTCCGCGGCGTGCACCCACGCCGCGGACAGGCTCGCATCCTGGGTCACGAAAAGCGCACGCAGGTGGTCGAATTGGACTTTGCCGCGCTCCGCGAGCCCACCCTTCACGACATTGGGGACGTCCGGGGTCACCCCGGCGATCAACGGCTCGGCGTAGCTCGCCCGCCACCGCGCGGCTGACTGCTCGATCTCGCCCAGGTTGGCGATGAGGTCCGCACGCCGGCCCAGACGGTGGCGGATGGCGTCGGCCGCGTCCCGTTCGGTGCGTTGTCCGTCGTAGTAGGGCCTGAGGAACTGGCGGTCGGCGGTGATCAGATAGCCGCGAACGCCGGTCTCCTGATCGCGCAGCCCGGCCTGCAGCTGGCATGCGGCCACGCGCGCCGGCTGGATGTCGTCGATCAGTTCGTGCGACATCGTGTCGGTGCGCATCAGCAACACGGTTCCCGCGCGGCGCCCGCCAGCACCAGCACGCCCATCACGAACAGCACCAGCGCGTGCCATCCCCGCGTGGTGAGCTGCGACGGGCGCAGCGACCGCACCAGCGGCGTCACGCCGTGGTCCGCTCGACGCGCAGCACTGCGATGTCGTCGGTGAGCCCGCCCTGCGGCTGGGCGAGCTTTTCGGCCTCGTCGATGAGCGCGTCGACGAACGCCGGACCGGGCTGGTTGGCGTGCAGGCGCGCCAAGGCCAGCAACCCGTCCTCGCCGAGGCGTCGGGTGCCGCGCCCCGAGTACCCCTCGAAGAGGCCGTCGGTCAGCAGCAGCAACCCGTGCCCGACGGGCAGTTCCAGGTCGTGGAGCGGCCAGTCGTCGGCCCGCAGCCCCAAGGCCGGCCCCGCGGGCGGCTCGATCCACTCCACGCCGCCGCCCCCTTGCAACAGCATCCCGGGATGACCGGCGCGGACCGTGGTGACGCGTGGGCTGTCCGGTGCGATCTCCAGGCTGAGCACCGTTGCGAAGATACCGATGCTGGTCCGTTCGGAGTGCAGCACCCGCTCCAGCTGCCGCATCATGTCGACACCGTGGACCCCGGCGAAGGTCAGCGCGCGAAACGCGATCCGCAGCGCCGCGCCCAGCGCCGCCTCGTGCGGTCCGTGCCCGGCGACGTCGCCGATCAGCACGTGCACGGTGCGGTCGGGTGTCTGCACGACATCGTAGAAGTCCCCGCACAGCAGCGCGTCCTCGCGGCTCGGGCGATACCGCGCGACGATCTCGACGCCCGAGTCGTCGTGCAGCAGCGGGGATGGCAGCAGGCCGCGTTCCAGCAGCGCGTTCTCACGCGCACGGAGCCGGCTGGCGTGCAAGTCCGCGGAAATGAGCTCGGCCCGCTTGCGCTCGATCGCATACAGCAGCGCCCGGCGCAGCATCTCCGGTTCGACCCGCCCCTTGACCAGATAGTCCTGGGCGCCGGCCGCGACCGCCGACGCCCCGAAGTTCTCGTCGTTGAGCCCGGTCAGCACCACGATCGGGACCGTGGCATCGCGCTTGGCGATGCGATCCAGGGCGTCGATGCCGTTGGCGTCCGGCAGGTGCAGGTCCAGCAGCACGCAGTCGGGACGGGCGGTGGCGAGCTCGCGCTCGGCGTCCGCCATCGACTGTGCCCACACCACCCGGATGTCGGCGACGGCGTTAGCGATCAAGTCCTCGACCAGCACCGCGTCCGCCCGGTCGTCTTCGACCAGCAACAGCGACAACGACTGCCAATGGGCCACCCGGGTACCTGGAGTACGCACTGGGATCACTTCCGGTCATCCGCGGGTGGTGAAGGGGTGAGCAACTTTTTTACTCGGCCCCCCATTGGCCGCGGTAGCCATTGGCTGTGTGGCGACGTTCCGACCGGAGAGCCGGTGCGCCCGCGGGCACTTGCATACCGGCTTACCACCCCGAATGGTTGCCGAGGGTGATCCTATGCGGTGTGCCGGCGCTTTCCCAACGAAGGCTGTACTAACGGTGGCGTCAGCGCAGCAGTGCCCGCGACATCACGACGCGCTGGATCTGGTTGGTGCCCTCGTAGATCTGGGTGATCTTGGCGTCGCGCATCATCCGCTCCACCGGGAAGTCGACGGTGTAGCCCGCACCACCGAACAGTTGCACCGCGTCGGTGGTCACCTCCATCGCGACGTCGGAGGCAAAGCACTTCGACGCGGCCGAGATGAAGCCCAGGTTCGCCTCACCGCGCTCGGCGCGCGCCGCGGCCGAGTACACCATCAACCGCGCGGCCTCGACCTTCATCGCCATGTCGGCCAGCATGAACTGGACACCCTGGTTGTCGCTGACCGGCCGGCCGAACTGCTTGCGGTCCTTGGTGTAGGCGATCGCGGCATCCAGGGCGCCTTGCGCGATCCCGACCGCCTGCGCCCCGATCGTGGGACGGGTGTGATCCAGGGTGGCCAGCGCGGTCTTGAAACCCGTACCCGGTTCCCCGATCATCCGATCACCCGGTATGCGGCAGTTCTCGAAGTACAGCTCAGTGGTCGGCGAGCCCTTGATCCCGAGCTTGCGTTCCTTGGGGCCCACGCTGAACCCCTCGTCATCGATGTGCACCATGAACGCCGAGATACCGCCCGAGCCCTTGTCCGGATCGGTCACCGCCATGACCGTGTACCAGCTGGACTTCCCGCCGTTGGTGATCCAGCACTTGGCGCCGTTGAGGATCCAGTCGTCCCCGTCGGCTTTGGCCCGGGTCCGCATCGCCGCCGCGTCGCTGCCGGCCTCGCGCTCGGACAGCGCGTAGGACGCCATCACACCGTCGGAGATCTGCGGCAGCACCTGCTTCTTGAGCTCATCAGACCCGCGCAGGATCAGCCCCATGGTGCCCAGCTTGTTCACCGCCGGGATCAGCGACGCCGACGCGTCGACGCGGGCCACCTCCTCGATCACGATGCACGCCGCCACCGAATCCGCACCCTGGCCGCCGTACTCCTCGGGAACGTGCACCGCGTTGAAGCCCGACGCGTTCAACGCCTCCAACGCTTCCTGCGGGAACCGCGACTTCTCGTCCACCTCGGCGGCGTGCGGAGCGATCTCCTTCTCCGCCAGCGCCCGGATCGCCGTCCGCAACTCCTGATGTTCCCCGGGTAGTCCGAACACATCGAACGACGGATTTCCGCCCCATCCAGCCATCTCAAGCCTCCCTGCGCTACTCCCCGGTAACTTTACCGTGCAGCCGCTGCACGGCCGCATCCTTGGCCTGCACGCTCTCGGCGAGCTCGTTCTGAAACGCCACGACCCGCGCCCGCAACACCGGGTCGGACGAGGCGAGGATGCGCACGGCCAGCAGCCCGGCGTTGCGGGCACCGCCGATGGAGACCGTCGCCACCGGGACGCCTGCGGGCATCTGCACGATCGACAGCAGCGAGTCCAGTCCATCCAGGCGTGCCAGCGGTACCGGTACCCCGATCACCGGCAGCGGCGTCGCCGCGGCGACCATCCCGGGCAGGTGGGCGGCGCCGCCCGCCCCGGCGATGATCACCTCGATGCCACGGTCGGCCGCGCCACGGGCGTAGTCGAACATCACCTGCGGCGTGCGGTGCGCCGACACCACGCGGGCCTCGACCGCGATGTCGAACTCGGCGAGCGCGTCGGCCGCGTCGGTCATCACCGGCCAGTCGCTGTCGCTGCCCATGATGACCCCGACGCGGGGGTTAGTGCTGATCATGTGGGTCCCATCCGTCCGCCCATCGACCGTGTGACAGCCAGTGCGCCGCGAGTTCGGCGCGTTCCCGCAGGCTCGCCAGATCCGCCGGGTCGGCGCCCAGGAAATTGACGTGCCCGATCTTGCGGCCGGGCCGTTCGAGCTTGCCGTACAGGTGTACCCGGGCTTCCGGCATCCGCGCGAGCAGGTGGTGCAGCCGCTCGTCCATCGACATCGCCGCCGTCGCGCGCGGCTCCGGTCCGCGCGGTGCGCCCAGCACGTTGGCCATGACCGTCACCGGCGCGATCGCGTCGGTATCGCCGAGCGGATAGTCCAGCACCGCGCGCAGATGCTGCTCGAACTGGCTGGTGCGCGACCCGTCCATGGTCCAGTGCCCGGAGTTGTGCGGCCGCATCGCCAGCTCGTTGACGAGCAGGGCACCGTCGGTCGTCTCGAACAGCTCCACCGCGAGCACCCCGACCACACCCAGTTCGGCGGCCAGCTGCAGCGCCAGCTGCTGGGCGGCGGCCGCCGACTCGCCGGTCAGGCCCGGTGCGGGCGCGATCACCTGCTCGCAGATCCCGTCACGTTGCACGGTCTGCACCACCGGCCAGGCCGCGCCCTGACCGAACGGCGAGCGCGCCACCAGCGCCGACAGCTCGCGGCGCAGCGTCACCCGCTCCTCGACCAGCACCGGCAACCCGTCGGCCAGGCATGTGCGGGCGGTCTCGCGCGCCTGCTTCAGGTCACGGGCCAGCCAGACTCCACGCCCGTCGTACCCGCCCCGCACGGCCTTGACCACCACCGGGGCGTCGTCGCCGGCGTCCAGGGTTCGCACGAACGCGTCCAGGTCGTCGAGGCCGTCCACCGGCGCGTAGCGCGGCACCGGGGCGCCGAGAGCCTCCAGCCGCCGCCGCATGACGAGCTTGTCCTGCGCGTGCGCCAGGGCGTGGGGCGGCGGCGCGACGTTGACGCCCTCGGCGACGAGCTTCTCCAGCAGGTCGGTGGGGACGTGCTCGTGGTCGAAGGTCAGCACGTCGGCCCCGGCCGCGACCCGGCGCAGGTCTTCCAGTTCGGTGTGCGAGCCGATCACCACGTCGGGCGTGACCTGCGCGGCCGACTCGTCGGCGGCGGTGGCCAGCACCCGCAACGTCTGTCCCAGTGCGATCGCGGCCTGGTGGGTCATCCGCGCGAGCTGGCCGCCGCCGACCATGGCAACGAGCGGCGCGACGCCGGGGGTGCGGGTACTCGGCACGGCCATCATGGTGTCATGGGGCCGGGCCGGCCGGTGAGCGGCGGTGAGACCCGATCGTGATGCACCACTTTGCGTCGTTTTCGTGTCCGTACGTACACTCACGTGCTGTGCCCTTCGCCGATGCCACGATGGCGCGTTTGCCGGAAGCCTTTCAGACCTACGCGCAACGCCACCACGAACTGATCAAGTTCGCGATCGTCGGCGGCACCACATTCATCATCGACTCCGTCATTTTCTACACCCTGAAGCTGACGATTCTGGAGACCAAGCCGGTCACCGCGAAGGTGATCGCCGGCATTGTCGCGGTCATCGCGTCCTATGTGCTGAACCGGGAGTGGAGCTTCCGCGACCGCGGCGGCCGTGAACGCCACCACGAGGCGCTGTTGTTCTTCGCCTTCAGCGGCGTCGGGGTGCTGCTGAGCATGGCGCCGCTGTGGTTCTCCAGCTACGTGCTGCAGCTGCGGGAGCCGATGGTGTCGCTGACGGTGGAGAACGTCGCCGACTTCGTCTCGGCCTACATCATCGGGAATTTGTTGCAGATGGCGTTCCGCTTCTGGGCGCTCCGCCGTTGGGTGTTCCCCGACGCGTTCGCGCGCAACCCCGACATGGTCGTCGGCGAGGGCAGGGTTGTCGACGAGGGCAGGGTTGTCGGCGAGGGCAGGGCTGTCGGCGAGGGCAGGGCTGTCGGCGAGGGCAGGGCCCTGGAAGAGAAGGCCCTGGAGTCTGCCCTCACCGCGGGCGGGATCGCCGAGATTTTCGAGGACACCATCGAGGGCGGGTACCACATGGGAAACGTCACCCTCTTGCGCGGTTGGCGCAGCCGCAGGGCCGCCCGCTTCGGTCAGCTCGGCGATTCGTCTGACCCCAGGGTGTCGAAGACTTCGTGATAGAGCAGCGCGTGCACCTCGCGCAGCCGCGGAACCTCGTAAAACTCCAACGGATCTTGTGACGGCGAGTCGATGATCAGCGTCCCGCACCGAAAGATCCGCTCGAAGATCCTGTCCCGGAATTCAACGCTGTTGATCCGCGCCAGCGGGATGTCGAGCCCGGTGCGGGTGAACACCCCGTGCCGGTACATCACCCGTCGGGTGGTGACGACGAAATGCGTCGTCAACCAGGCCGAGAACGGCCACAACGTCAGCCAGCCGACGACCACCAGCCAGATCCCCCAGATGACGCCGTAGATGACGTTCTTGGCGAACTGGTCCCACTGCGTCGAGTTGAGGTAACCCGACCCGAACGCCGTCAGCCCGGTCGCGGTGACGAACACCACGGCGGGCCAGATCAGCCGCTTCCAGTGCGGATGGTGGTGCAGCACCACCTGCTCGCCGGCAGCCAGGGCGTTCTCGGGATAGCGCATGGTCGCGACATTAGCGGCGGCGCTACCGCAGATGCACCACGTCGCCGGCAGAGATCACGACCGCCTCATGTCCCGTCTGGAGGCAGAGCCTGCCCTGGTCGTCGATGCCGGTGGCGGTGCCGACCAGCTCCCGGCCGCCGGGCAGGTGCGCACGCACGCGAGTGCCGATCGTCAGGCTGTGCGCCCGGTAGTCGGCGACCAGCGACCGGTCGGCACCGCGGGCGGCCCGCCACGCGACGATCCGCCTGCCGAGTTCGGTCAGCAGCGCGCGCACCAGGTCGCCGCGATCGGGTGCGGGGACCCCGAGGTCGCGAAGCGAAGTGGCGCCCTCGACGCCCTCGGGGGCGCGGGCGACGTTGAGCCCCACGCCGATCACCACCACCGGGCGCGCCACTTCGGCGAGGATGCCCGCCAGCTTGCCACGGGAGGCCGGCGGGCCCGCCAGCACGTCGTTGGGCCATTTCAGGCCGGCTCGAAGTCCGGTCACGGCCGCCACCGCGTCGACGACCGCCACCCCGGTGGCCAGCGACAGCCAGCCCCACGCCTCGACCGGCACGTCGACGGCGCCGACCCCCACCGACATCGTGATCTGGGTCCGCGGGGTGATCTGGGTCCGCGGGCCGGCCGACCAGCGGCGGCCGTGCCGTCCGCGTCCGGCGGTCTGGTGCTCGGCGATCAGCACGGCCCCGGCGACGTCGGCCTCCCCGCCCGGTGACGCCGCCCGCGCCAGGAGGTCGGCGTTGGTGGAGCCGGTCTGCTCGACGACGTCGAGCCGTCGCCAACCCAGCCCGGCGCCGATCAGCTCCGCCCGCAGCGCGGCCTCATTCAAAGGCGGGTCCACCGCGGGGTACTGGGCGCTCACCCGGCCCAGCCTAAGCAGTGCCGGGGGATCAGCCGATAACATCGACTGCCATGACTAGCGTTACCGACCGCTCGGCTCATTCCGCAGAGCCTGCGAGCGAACACACCGTCGACATCCACACCACCGCGGGCAAGCTGGCCGAGCTGCACAAGCGCCGGGAAGAGTCGCTGCACCCGGTCGGCGAGGAGGCCGTCGAGAAGGTGCACGCCAAGGGCAAGCTGACCGCCCGCGAGCGCATCTACGCCCTGCTGGACGAGGATTCCTTCGTCGAACTCGACGCCCTGGCCCGGCACCGCAGCAGCAACTTCGGTTTGGGGAGCAACCGCCCCCTGGGCGACGGGGTGGTCACCGGATACGGGACCATCGACGGCCGCGACGTGTGCATCTTCAGCCAGGACGCCACGGTGTTCGGCGGCAGCCTGGGCGAGGTGTACGGCGAGAAGATCGTCAAGGTGCAGGAGCTGGCGGTCAAGACCGGCCGCCCGCTGATCGGCATCAACGACGGCGCGGGTGCCCGCATCCAGGAGGGTGTGGTCTCGCTGGGCCTGTACAGCCGCATCTTCCGCAACAACATCGTGGCCTCGGGTGTCATCCCGCAGATCTCACTGATCATGGGCGCCGCGGCCGGCGGGCACGTCTACTCCCCCGCCCTGACCGATTTCGTGGTGATGGTCGACCAGACCAGCCAGATGTTCATCACCGGCCCCGACGTCATCAAAACCGTCACCGGCGAGGACGTCACCATGGAGGAACTCGGCGGCGCCCACACCCACATGGCCAAGTCGGGAACCGCGCACTACGTGGCCTCGGGTGAGCAGGACGCCTTCGACTGGGTGCGCGAGCTGCTGGGCTACCTGCCGCCCAACAACGCCACCGACGCGCCGCGCTACGCCGAGCCGGTGCCCGAGGGCGCGATCGAGGACAACCTCACCGCCGAGGACATCGAGCTGGACACGCTGATCCCGGATTCGCCCAACCAGCCCTACGACATGCACGAGGTGATCACCCGCATCCTCGACGAGGACGAATTCCTCGAGGTCCAGAACGGCTACGCGCAGAACATCGTCGTCGGGTTCGGCCGCATCGACGGCCGGCCGGTCGGCATCGTGGCCAACCAGCCCACCCATTTCGCCGGATGCCTGGACATCAACGCCTCGGAGAAGGCGGCCCGCTTCGTGCGGACCTGCGACTGCTTCAACATCCCGATCGTCATGCTGGTCGACGTTCCCGGGTTCCTGCCTGGCACCGGCCAGGAGTACAACGGCATCATCCGTCGCGGCGCCAAGCTGCTCTACGCGTACGGCGAGGCCACCGTCCCCAAGATCACCGTCATCACCCGCAAGGCCTACGGCGGCGCCTACTGCGTGATGGGTTCCAAGGACATGGGCTGCGATGTCAACATCGCCTGGCCGACCGCCCAGATCGCCGTCATGGGCGCATCCGGCGCTGTCGGGTTCGTCTACCGCCAGCAGCTCAAGGAGGCCGCCCGCGACGGCGCTGATGTCGACGAGTTGCGGCTGCATCTGCAGCAGGAGTACGAGGACACGCTCGTCAACCCCTACGTCGCCGCCGAGCGCGGCTACGTCGACGCGGTGATCCCGCCGTCGCACACCCGCGGCTACATCGGCACGGCGCTGCGCCTGCTGGAACGCAAGATCTCCCATCTGCCCCCCAAGAAGCACGGGAACATCCCGCTATGAGTCGAGTGAGCGACACGGGCGAGGTTGTGACGACACCCGACGCCCACCCGGTGCACGAGCCGCACATCCAGGTCCTGCGCGGCACGCCGACCGCCGCGGAGCTGGCCGCACTGGTCGCCGTGCTCGGCAGCTCGGGTGCCGCGCCCACACCGCCGGTCCCCGAGCGCACCCGCTGGGGCCTGCCGGCCGACAACCTGCGGTACGCGATGACGAACTTCCAGCGCCTGACCATGCAGCAGAAACTCCATATGCAGCGCTTGCAGCAGTGACCCGTCTGGTGCTCGCGTCGGCGTCGGGGGGCCGGCTCAAAGCGCTGCGCCAAGCCGGTGTGGATCCGCTGGTCAGGGTCTCAGGAGTCGACGAGGACGCGGTCGTCGCCGGTCTGCGCGCCGACTCCCCGCCCGGGGAGGTGGTGTGCGCCCTGGCCCGGGCGAAAGCGCAACGGGTGGCCGGCACGCTCGAACCGGCAGTCGCCGCGGATTGCGTTGTCATCGGCTGTGATTCGATGCTCTACCTGGACGGCCGGCTCTGCGGCAAGCCGGCGTCGACGGCCGCCGCGCGCGACCTGTGGCAGGCCATGGCGGGCCGCGCCGGCCAGCTCCACACCGGGCACGCCCTGATTCGGTTGCTGGACAATATGATTGCTTACGAAACATCCGAAAATTCGGTCACCATAGTGCGTTTCGGCACACCTTGCCCCGAAGACCTGGATGCGTACTTGTCCTCGGGTGAATCCTTGCGCGTGGCAGGGGGGTTCACTCTCGACGGCCTGGGTGGTTGGTTCATCGAAGGCGTCGACGGCGACCCGTCAGCGGTGGTGGGGATCGGGCTGCCGCTGACCCGGTCGCTGCTGGATCGCGCGGGGCTGTCGGTCGCCTCGGTGTGGGCGGCCAATCCGGTAGGCGGTCCGGTAGGCGGCGCCGCCACGGCGGCCCGCGAAACATAAACGGCTGCGCCCCGGCGCGGCATGTCGTCGCAGCCGCTTATGTGTCGCGGTCCGTGCCGCCACGGCGGCCCACTCGCGTCCCTGGCGGTAGGCTCGGTTTGTGTCGCTGCCCCCCGATCCCAGCCCCGCGCTTGCGGCCTACGCCCACCCCGAACGCCTGGTCACCGCCGACTGGCTGTCCGCCAACCTGGGCACGCCCGGCCTGGCGATCGTCGAGTCCGACGAGGACGTGCTGCTCTACGACGTCGGGCACATCCCCGGCGCGGTCAAGATCGACTGGCACACCGACCTCAACGACGCGCCGGTGCGCGACTACATCAACGGCGAGCAGTTCGCCGCGCTGATGGACCGCAAGGGCATCGCCCGCGACGACACCGTGGTGATCTACGGCGACAAGAGCAACTGGTGGGCGGCCTACGCGCTGTGGGTGTTCACGCTGTTCGGCCACCCCGACGTGCGACTGCTCAACGGCGGCCGGAACCTGTGGCTCTCCGAGGGGCGGGAGACCAGCCTCGACGTCCCGGACCGGACCTCCGAGGGCTATCCGGTCGTGCAGCGCAACGACGAGCCCATCCGGGTCTACAAGGACGACGTGCTGGCGGCGCTGGGCTCCGGGCCGCTGATCGACGTGCGCTCCCCGCAGGAGTACACCGGCGAGCGCACCCACATGCCCGACTACCCCGAGGAGGGGGTGCTGCGGGCCGGCCACATCCCCACCGCCCGGTCGATCCCGTGGAGCAGGGCCGTCGACGACAGCGGGCGGTTCCGCAGCCGCGAAGAGCTCGAGGAGCTTTACGGGTTCCTCGGTCCCGACGACAAGACCATCGTCTACTGCCGCATCGGCGAGCGGTCCAGCCACACCTGGTTCGTGCTCACGCATCTGCTGGGCAAGCCCGGGGTGCGCAACTACGACGGGTCATGGACCGAGTGGGGCAACATGGTGCGCGTCCCCGTCGTCGTGGGCCCTGAACCGGGACAGGCGCCGGGAGCCGCACCGGCCCGATGAGCCTACCCGCGCCGCTTGCCGAGGTGGTGTCCGACTTCGCCGAAGTTCGGGGCCAGGACAAGCTGACACTTCTGCTGGAGTTCGCCGACGACCTGCCCGCGTTGCCCGCCGAGCTGGCCGAGGCGGCGATGGAGCCGGTCCCCGAATGTCAGACCCCGTTGTTCCTGCACGTCGACGCCGGCGACCCGGACCGGGTGCGGCTGTACTTCAGCGCGCCCGCCGAGGCACCGACCACGCGCGGTTTCGCCGCGATCCTGGCGGCCGGCCTCGACGGGCAACCCGCCGCCGACATCCTGGCGGTGCCCGAGGATTTCTACACCGATCTCGGCCTGGCGGCTCTGATCAGCCCGCTGCGGTTGCGCGGCATGTCGGCGATGCTGGCCCGGATCAAGCGGCGGCTGCGTGAGTCCGCCCCACAAGCCCGGCAATCGGGGAATTACGACACCGGCTGATGGCGCCGACGGCGCGCCGCTTAGACTTCCCGGTCAGAGTAAGAAACTCTCTTAAAGACCTTGCAGCTAAAGACCTTGCAGCAGAAGTCTGCAGACATGCCAAACAGGAGGCGCAGTGGCTAGTCACGCCGGCTCGAGGATCTCCAAAGTGCTCGTCGCCAACCGCGGCGAGATCGCTGTCCGGGTGATCCGGGCGGCCCGCGACGCGGGCCTGCCCAGCGTGGCGGTGTACGCCGAGCCCGACGCGGACGCACCGCACGTGCGACTGGCCGACGAGGCGTTCGCCCTGGGCGGTCAGACGTCGGCGGAGTCCTACCTGGATTTCGGCAAGATCCTCGACGCGGCCTCGAAGTCCGGCGCCAACGCCATCCACCCCGGCTACGGCTTCCTGTCCGAGAACGCCGACTTCGCCCAGGCGGTGATCGACGCCGGCTTGATCTGGATCGGGCCCAGCCCGCAGTCGATCCGCGACCTCGGCGACAAGGTCACCGCCCGTCACATCGCCGCGCGAGCCCAGGCCCCGCTGGTGCCCGGCACGCCAGACCCTGTCAAGAACGCCGACGAGGTGGTGGCCTTCGCCCAGGAGTACGGCGTGCCGATCGCGATCAAGGCCGCCTTCGGCGGCGGGGGCAAGGGCATGAAGGTCGCCCGCACCATCGAGGAGATCCCCGAGCTGTACGAGTCGGCGGTCCGCGAGGCCACGGCCGCGTTCGGCCGCGGGGAGTGCTTCGTCGAGCGTTACCTGGACAAGCCCCGCCACGTCGAAGCGCAGGTGATCGCAGACCAGCACGGCAACGTCGTCGTCGCCGGCACCCGCGACTGCTCGCTGCAACGCCGCTTCCAGAAGCTCGTCGAGGAGGCCCCGGCGCCGTTTTTGACCGACGCACAGCGCAAGGAGATTCACGAGTCGGCGAAGCGGATCTGCAAGGAGGCCCACTACTACGGCGCGGGAACCGTCGAGTACCTGGTCGGCCAGGACGGGCTGATCTCGTTCCTCGAGGTCAACACCCGCCTGCAGGTCGAACACCCGGTCACCGAGGAGACCGCCGGTATCGACCTGGTGCGCGAGCAGTTCCGCATCGCCAACGGCGAGCGGCTGGATCTGACCGAGGACCCGACGCCGCGCGGCCACGCCTTCGAGTTCCGGATCAACGGCGAGGACGCGGGCCGCGGCTTCCTGCCCGCGCCCGGGCCGGTGACCCGATTCGACCCGCCCGCGGGCCCCGGGGTGCGGCTGGACTCCGGCGTGGAGACCGGCTCGGTGATCGGCGGGCAGTTCGACTCGATGCTGGCCAAGCTGATCGTGTACGGCGCCAGCCGCACCGAGGCCCTCGAACGCGCCCGGCGTGCCTTCGACGAGTTCCACGTCGAAGGTCTGTCCACCGTCATCCCGTTCCATCGGGCCGTGGTGTCCGACCCGGCGTTCATCGGCGACGAGAACGGCTTCTCGGTGCACACCCGCTGGATCGAGACCGAGTGGAACAACACCGTCGAACCCTTCACCGCCGGCGATCCCCTCGATGACGAGGACACCCGACCCCGGCAGAAGGTGGTCGTCGAGGTCGACGGCCGCCGTCTGGAAGTCTCGCTCCCCGCTGACCTCGCGTTCTCCGGCGGCGCCGGCGACCCGGCGGGTGTCGTACGCAAGAAGCCCAAGCCGCGCAAGCGCGGGGCGCACGCAGGTGCGATGGCCTCCGGTGACGCGGTGACCGCACCGATGCAGGGCACCGTGGTCAAAGTTGCGGTCGAGGAGGGCCAGGAGGTCGCCGTCGGCGATCTGGTGGTCGTGCTCGAGGCGATGAAGATGGAGAACCCGGTCACCGCACACAAGGACGGCGTCATCACCGGGCTCGCCGTCGAGGCCGGGGCGGCGATCACACAAGGCACGGTGCTCGCCGAGATCAAATGATCCTGGACGGACCGCTGCTGAGGCCAACGGGCCGCCGGCGAACCGGGCAACCGCGCCCGCTACTGCAGCTGGTCCCGCAACCGCGCCAGCGATTTGGCCAGCAACCGGGACACGTGCATCTGCGAGATTCCGACCCGCTCGGCGATCTGCGTCTGCGTCATCGACTCGAAGAACCTGAGCACCAACACCATTCGCTCACGCTCGGGTAGCGCCTCGAGCAGTGGGCGCAGCGCCTCGCGGTCCTCGATGCGGTCCAGGCCGGCGTCCACGTCGCCCAGGGTGTCGACGATGGCACGGACCTCGTCGTCCTCGCTGCCACCACCGGTGTCGATGGACAAGGTGTTGTAGGAGCTGCCTGCCACCAGGCCCTCGACGACCTCCTGGCGTTCCATCCCGAGTTCCGAGGCGAGCTCGGTGGCCGTGGGTGCCCGACCGAGCCGCTGGGACAGATCCGCGGTGGCACTGCCCAGCCGCAGGTGCAACTCCTTGAGCCGCCGCGGGACCTTCACCGACCAGCTGTTGTCCCGGAAGTGACGCCGCACCTCCCCCATGATCGTGGGTACCGCGAACGACACGAAGTCCGAACCGGTCTCGACGTCGAACCGGATCACCGCGTTGACCAGGCCGACGCGCGCCACCTGGACCAGGTCGTCGCGCGGCTCGCCCCGGCCGTCGAACCGCCGGGCGATGTGGTCGGCCAGGGGCAGACAGCGCTCGACGATCTTGTCCCGGTGGCGCTGGAAATCCGTCGAGTCGGCGGGGAAGGTCGCCAGCTCGCGGAACATCTCCGGCACATCGGCGTATTCGTTTGGGCGCGAAGCCGAACCGCCGGCACTCCGCGCCCTCACCTGCTCGAGGCCGCCCGCCGGGCCGTCAATGTGATTCCGAACAGACTGCCGGATTCATCGGGTGCGCGGCCGTCGTGGAAGGTCTTGACGTCGTCGGCCAACGACGTCAGCACGTGCCAGCTGAAGCTGCCGGGCGCCACCACGTCGTGAGTGATACACGCGGCGGTGGCCTCCACGACCAGAACTTCGTCCTGCGGGTCCACCACGACAACCAGCGTCGCATCCGGAGTGGCCGAACGGATCAACCGCGTACACACCTCATCCACCGCGAGCCGCAGATCCGCCACGGCGTCGAAGTCCAGGTCTTCGAAGGTGCCGATCGCGCCGACCAGCGTGCGTAGCATCGCCAGGTTCTCCAGCCGTGCCGCGACGCGCAATTCGACGGCGCGGTGGCCGCGGTCGCGAGCGTTGACGAGCGGGCCCGCATCGTTCATATGGTCTCCCGGCATTGTCCGACTGACATTACTACTGCCCTGCAGCCCCCTGAGACCATACTTTTCAACGGATCAACCATCGTCGCCGCCGGGTGGCCGCCCCCGGAATTGCCGGACTCGAACCGAACACGGCGCCCCTGCTCCGGCGGATCGCGGCGCCATGGTCAGCGCAATTGTCTGCGCAATTGTCTGCGCAATAATCCGTGCAATCGTCGCGGAAACTGATCATGGTCGGCGTGGTGATACCCCGGGGGCGCCGCGAGGAAACCCGGGAGCCCGGTATGTTCTCGGATGTTCGCCCGACGCCTCAGAGCGCCGCCATCGGGCCCGCTATCGGCGACACCCCCAACGACACCGTCACCGCCGTCAGCGTCAGCAAGAACCAGCCTGCGCCGTGCCATCCCCACCAGGTGCCCTCGCGACACCACACCCGGTAGGTGCGCACGAACGCCCGCAGCCCGGCGGACAGCAGGATCAGCGGACCCCCGAAAGCCAGCATCGTCCGCTGCGGCGCGCCGCAGGCCACCGTGTCGACGCTCACGCCCGGGCAGGTGCTGACCCACAGCGCCGCCATGACCAGGAAGCCCAGTCCGGCGACCGTGGCCAGCGCCGCGAAGCGGATGGCGGCGTGCACCTCACCGTCTTCGCGACCGTCATCTCGCCCCACGCGGTCTCCCGGGGACCACTCGTCCGCCTTCTGCATCCTTCTTCCTCACGTAGGGCCCGGCTCCTCCTGTGTCATCGCTTGCGACGCCGAATCGGTTACGCAGTCGCGAGGATTCCTGCTGGCAGCGCATGCCGACCCCACCCCGAGACCCCAGACGCACAGTCACCTAGCCGGTCTGAGGCCTCGGCAAACCGCCGTTGTCGGCCCCGAAAAGGAGGCCCCGGGGCAGGGGTCGCGGAAGGATACCGCAAGATTGAGCGGGCGCTCGAGATGAAGGGAGGGTGCATGGACCTCGCGGTGCGCAGCACGAAGCCGGAAATCCTGGACGACGAAAGCATCGCCCTGGCCGACTACCGGCGTTGCCTGGCCGACCTCGCCGTCGTCAACCGCATGACGCTCACCCATCGCCCGACGTTGCGCTGGCTGGCGCGCGCGACGAGGACCTTGCCCGCCGGTACGGAAATCTCCGTGCTGGACGTCGGCTACGGCGACGGCGATCTGCTGCGGGCCATCGCGCGCTGGGCGGATGGTCGCGGGCTCAAGACACGATTGTCGGGAATCGACCTGAACCCACGCAGCGCCGCCGCCGCCCGCGACGCCACCCCGGCGGAACTGGCCATCGACTACCGGATCGGCGACGTGTTCGCCTACACCCCGGACGAGCCGCCGCACTTCATCGTCAGCTCGCAGTTCACCCACCACCTCAGCGACCAGGACGTCGTGGAATTCCTGACGTGGCTTCACGAGAACTCCGCCCGCGGCTGGCACATCGCGGATCTGCACCGCAGTACTTTCGCCTATCGCACCTTTCCGCTGCTGGCACACGTGATGCGCTGGCACCCCATCGTGCGCTCCGACGGCAGAACATCCATCAGCCGAAGTTTCCGCCGTGCCGACTGGCAGGCGTATCTGGACAAGGCCGCCGTGCAGGCGGAGATCTCCTGGTACGCACTTCGATTGTGCGTGCACACGACCGTCTTCGACGAGCGGGCTTGGAGTCCATGAACGCAAGTTCGGGCGGCAACCCGGGCTGCCTCGGTACTATTTGACGCATGCCGAGCGCGAGGAGGCGGTTGTCCCCCGAGGACCGCCGAGCTGAGCTGCTTGCTCTGGGGGCGGAGGTTTTCGGTCAGCGGCCCTACGACGAGGTCCGCATCGACGAGATCGCCGAGCGGGCCGGGGTGTCCCGGGCATTGATGTATCACTACTTCCCGGACAAACGGGCTTTCTTCGCCGCGGTCGTACAGGACGAGACCGACCGGCTCTACGAGGTCACCAACGCGTTGCGTCCGGCCGGCCTGACGATGTTCGAGGAGATCAAAGCCGGTGTGCTGGCCTACATGGACTACCAGCATCACCATCCGCAGTCGGCGTGGGCGGCCTATGTCGGCCTCGGCCGGTCCGACCCGGTGCTCGTGGGCGTCAGCGACGAAGCCAAGAACCGCCAGTTGGAACACATCATGAGCCGGGTCGCCGAACTGGTGGGCACAATCCCCGCGGAGAAGCTGAAAACCGAGGTCGAGCAGCACCTGGAGGTGATCATCAACGGCTGGCTGGCGCTCACCTTCGAGATCTGCCGGCAGCGGATCATCGACCCCACCACCGAAGCCGAACAGCTCGCCGACTCCTGCGCGCACGCGCTGCTGGACGCCATCGCCCGGGTGCCGGGCATTCCGGACGAACTCGCCCATCTGATGGCCACCTCCAGGTTGTGAACTCCTGTCGGTCCACGTTGGCACCATGGTCAGGTGAGCACTCGCGCCGGTCCGCAGCGGCCTGAACATCCCCGCGACCCGCTGGGCCGGTTCAGCGCGGTCACCCGCGAATGGTTCGCCGGCACGTTCGCCGCGCCGACCACTGCGCAGGTCGCCGCCTGGGACGCCATCGCCGACGGCGACAACACCCTGGTGATCGCACCGACGGGGTCCGGAAAAACTCTGGCGGCGTTCCTGTGGGCGATCGACCGTCTCGCCGCCGGCCCCGAGCGCCACGCCGGGACCCGCGTGTTGTACGTCTCCCCGCTCAAGGCACTGGCTGTCGACGTCGAGCGCAACCTGCGCACCCCGCTGGCGGGGCTCACCCGGATCGCCGAACGCCGGGAGGTGCCGGTTCCCGGCATCAGTGTGGGGGTGCGATCCGGCGACACCGCGCCCGCGCAGCGTCGGCACCTGCTCAACCATCCGCCCGACGTGCTGATCACCACACCGGAGTCGCTGTTCTTGATGCTCACTTCGGCTGCGCGGCAGACCCTGACCGGCGTGCAGACCGTGATCGTCGACGAGATCCACGCCATCGCCGCCGGCAAGCGCGGCGCACACCTGGCCCTGTCGCTGGAACGGCTGGACGCCCTGCGCCAGGCGCCGCCCGCCCAGCGCATCGGGTTGTCGGCGACGGTGCGCCCGCCCGAGGAGCTGGCCCGGTTCCTGTCCGGCGCAGGCCCGACGACTCGGACAAAGGTGGTGGCCCCGCCGTCGGGCAAGACCGTCGAGCTCACCGTGCAGGTACCCGTGCCCGACATGGCGAACCTGGCCAACACTGCCCCGCAAGCAGGTGGTACCCCCAGCATCTGGCCGGACGTCGAGGCGCGCCTGGTCGACCTGATCGAGGCGCACGGCTCGACCATCGTGTTCACCAACTCGCGACGGCTGGCCGAACGGCTCACCGCACGGCTCAACGAGATACACGCCGAACGCCGCGGCGTGGCTCTCCTCGAGGTGCCGGCCGAGTCTGCCGGAACCAATCGGGCGGTGCCCGGCGGTGCGCCGGCGCACATCATGGGAAGCGGCCAGACCTACGGCGCCGACGCGTTGCTGGCCCGTGCCCACCACGGCTCGGTCAGCAAGGAGCAGCGCGCACTGGTGGAAGAGGACCTCAAGCGTGGTCTGCTCAAGGCGGTGGTGGCCACCTCCAGCCTGGAGCTGGGAATCGACATGGGCGCGGTCGACCTGGTGATCCAGGTGGAGGCACCGCCGTCGGTGGCCAGCGGCCTGCAACGCATCGGCCGGGCCGGCCATCAGGTGGGCGAGGTCTCCCGGGGCGTGCTTTTCCCCAAGCACCGCACCGACCTGATCAGCTGCGCGGTGAGTGTGCAGCGCATGCGGGCCGGTCAGATCGAGACGTTGCGGGTGCCGACCAACCCCCTCGACGTCCTGGCCCAGCACACCGTGGCAGCGGCTGCCCTCGAGCCGCTGGACGCCGACCACTGGTTTGACACCGTGCGCCGGGCCGCGCCATTCGCGACGCTGCCGCGAAGCCTGTTCGAGGCCACCCTGGACCTGTTGAGCGGCAAGTACCCGTCGACGGAGTTCGCCGAATTGCGACCGCGCCTGGTCTACGACCGCGATACCGGGACGCTGACCGCCCGGCCCGGCGCCCAGCGGCTGGCCGTCACCTCCGGCGGCACCATCCCCGACCGTGGGCTGTTCACGGTCTATTTGGCCGGCGACTCCGAAAAGCCCTCGCGGGTCGGCGAACTCGAAGAGGAGATGGTCTACGAGTCCCGCCCCGGCGATGTGATCTCGCTCGGGGCCACCAGCTGGCGCATCGTCGAGATCACCCACGACCGGGTGCTGGTGGTCCCCGCCCCGGGGCAGCCGGCCCGGCTGCCGTTCTGGCGCGGCGACGGCGTGGGCCGCCCGGCCGAGCTGGGTGCCGCGCTGGGGGCGTTCACCGGCGAGATGGCCGGCATGGACCGGGAAGAATTCGAGACACGTTGCACCGTTTTGGGGTTCGACGCCTACGCGACAGAAAACCTATGGGTGCTGCTCGACGAGCAGCGCGCCGCGGCCGGGACGGTGCCCACCGACACCACCTTGCTGGTCGAGCGCTTCCGCGATGAGCTCGGCGACTGGCGGGTGATCCTGCACTCGCCGTACGGGCTGCGGGTGAACGGTCCGCTGGCGCTGGCGGTCGGCCGGCGGCTGCGCGAACGCTACGGCATCGACGAGAAACCGACCGCCTCCGACGACGGCATCGTGGTGCGCTTGCCGGACACGCTTTCCGACACCGGCGATACCGCTGCGGGCGCCGATCTCTTCGTCTTCGACGCCGACGAGATCGATCCGATCGTCACCGCCGAAGTGGGCGGTTCGGCGTTGTTCGCGTCGCGGTTCCGGGAGTGCGCGGCCCGGGCCTTGCTGCTGCCGCGCCGCCATCCCGGCCGCCGCTCGCCGCTGTGGCAGCAGCGCCAGCGCGCAGCCCAGCTGCTGGAGGTCGCGCGGAAATACCCCGACTTCCCGGTGGTGCTGGAGACCGTCCGCGAATGCCTGCAGGACGTCTACGACGTCCCGGCCCTGGTCGAGCTGATGAGCGGCATCGCCTCGCGCCGGGTGCGGGTGCTCGAGACGCAGACCGCCAAACCGTCCCCCTTCGCGGCGTCCCTGCTGTTCGGCTACGTCGGGGCCTTCATGTACGAGGGCGACAGGCCGCTCGCCGAGCGCCGGGCCGCAGCGCTGTCGCTGGATGCCACGCTGCTTGCCGAGCTGCTCGGCCGGGTGGAGCTGCGCGAGTTGCTCGACCCGGAGGTCATCGCCGCCACCAGCCTGCAGTTGCAGCACCTCGCCCCGGACCGAGCCGCCCGTGACGCCGAGGCGGTCGCGGACCTGCTGCGGCTGCTGGGCCCGCTGACCGGAGCGGAGGTGGCCGCCCGGTCCGCGACGGCCGACGTCGGCGGCTGGCTGGACGGTCTGCTCGCCGCCCGGCGCGCGCTGACGGTCTCGTTTGCCGGCCGCAGCTGGTGGGCGGCCATCGAGGACATCGGCCGGCTGCGCGACGGGATCGGGGTCGCGGTTCCGTTGGGCGTGCCGGCCACCTTCACCGCGGAGGTGGCCGATCCGCTGGGTGAACTGCTGGGCCGTTATGCCCGCACCCGTACCCCGTTCACCACGGCCGAGGCGGCCGCCCGCTTCGGGCTGGGACTGCGGGTGACGGCCGACGTGCTGAGCCGGCTGGCCGCGGACGGGCGGTTGGTGCGCGGTGAGTTCGTCGCCGCTCCCGAGGGGCCGGGCGGCCAACAGTGGTGCGACGCCGAGGTGTTACGCATCCTGCGGCGCCGCTCACTGGCGGCGCTACGTGCCCAGGTCGAGCCGGTGAGCACCGCCGCCTACGGGCGCTTCCTGCCCGCCTGGCACCGCGTCTCGTCGAACCTGTCCGGCCCGGAGGGCCTGCTGACGGTGATCGACCAGCTGGCCGGAGTCCGGTTGCCGGCCTCGGCGATCGAACCGTTGGTGCTGGGACCGCGCGTGGCCGGCTACTGTCCGGCACTGCTCGACGAACTGCTGGCAACCGGCGAGGTAACCTGGTCGGGCGCCGGGTCCATCTCGGGCAGCGACGGCTGGATCGTGCTGCACCACAGCGATTCGGCGCCTCTGACCCTGGCACCGCCGGCCGAGATCGACCTGACCGAAGCCCACCGCGCGATCCTGGACACGCTGTCCGGGGGAGGCGCATATTTCTTCCGCCAGCTCGCGCAGGACCAACGGCCCGGCGAAATCGACTCGGCGGACCTCAAAGCCGCGCTGTGGGAACTGATCTGGGCCGGCTGGGTCACCGGCGACACCTTCGCTCCGGTACGCGCCCAGCTCAGCGGATTGGGCAGCCGCCGGCGCTCCGTGCCGGCGCACCGGACACACCGGCCACCGCGCCTGAGCCGGTACAGCGTCGCGCACGCCCAGCACCGCGCCGCCGACCCGACCGTGGCGGGGCGGTGGTCGACCCTGCCGGCCCCCGATCCGGATTCCACGGTGCGGGCCCACCACCAGGCCGAACTCCTGCTGGGCCGACACGGCGTGCTGACCAGGGGTGCGGTGACGGCCGAGGGGGTGCCGGGCGGGTTCGCCACCCTTTACAAGGTGTTGAGCTCGTTCGAGGACGCCGGTCGCTGCCAGCGTGGCTATTTCGTAGAGTCGTTGGGCGGCGCGCAGTTCGCCGTCGCGTCCACTGTCGACCGGCTGCGCGGCTACACCGACGACGTCGATGCGCAGCGGCCGGACTACCGGGCCGTTGCGCTGGCCGCCGCGGACCCGGCCAACCCCTACGGCGCCGCACTGCCCTGGCCGTCATCGAGCCCGCAAGGCCCAGCGGCACGCCCCGGCCGCAAGGCCGGGGCGCTGGTGGTACTGGTGGACGGTGAGTGCACCTGGTTCCTCGAACGCGGCGGACGGTCGTTGCTGACCTTCACCGCCGACCCCGCGGCCCACCACGCGGCCGCCGCGGCGCTGGCCGGCCTGGTGTCTGAACGGCGCGTCGCGGCGATCCTGGTGGAACGCATCGACGGTGCGCCGGCCCTGGCGCCGTCTTTCGGCGAGGAGCGCTCGGATGCGCTGGCAGGGCTGTTGGACGCCGGATTCGTCTGCACCCCAAGCGGATTGCGGCTGCGGTGATCACGCCAGAGGACCATGCCCGAGGGTGACACCGTCTGGCGCACCGCGACAATCCTGCGGGAGCACCTGGCCGGGCGCACGCTGACCCGCTGCGATGTCCGGGTGCCGCGGTTCGCCACCGTCGACCTCACCGGGCAGGTGGTGGACGAGGTGCTCAGTCGCGGCAAGCACCTGTTATTCCGGGTGGGCCCGGCCAGCATTCACTCACACCTGAAGATGGACGGCAGCTGGCGGGTCGGTGTCCGGTCGGTGCGGGTGGACCACCGCGCGCGGATCGTCCTGGAAGCCGGCACCGTGCGGGCCGTGGGCGTCGACCTCGGGGTGCTGGAAATCCTCGACCGTGACCGGGAGGCCGACGCAGTCGCCCACCTGGGACCAGACCTGCTGGGCCCCGACTGGGACGCCGCGCGCGCCGCCGCCAACCTCACCGCCCGGCCGGACCGGCCACTCGCCGAGGCACTGCTGGACCAGCGGGTCCTGGCCGGGGTCGGCAACGTGTACTGCAACGAATTGTGCTTTGTCACCGGGCATCTGCCCACTACGCCGGTCGACGCCGTCGCCGACACGCACCGGCTGGTGGCGCGCGCCCGGGACATGCTGTGGACCAACCGGTTCCGCTGGAACCGGTGTACCACCGGTGACACTCGACCGGGGCGGCAACTGTGGGTGTACGGGCGTGCCGGACAACGATGCCGTCGCTGCGGCACGCGCGTCGAATACAGCGAATCCCGCGACACCGGCGCCCGGGTGTGGTTCTGGTGCCCCGTCTGCCAGCGATGAACAGGAGACTTTTATGAAGTGCGCCGCGAACTTTCGCCAGTGCGGTCGCGACATGCGATGATCGCGGTGTCACAGGCCTGCCCGCCTTCGTGCACCGACCACCGGGAGGACCCACCGATGCCGAACAGCCGGACGCCCATGGTCCTGGCGGTCGCGCTGATCAGCGTGGTCGGGATCGCGGCGCCCGCTGCGCACGCCGACGCGATCGACAACGCCTTTCTGTCCGCGGTGACCGCCAAGGGCATCGACTTCCCGTCGCCGAAGGCCGCGATCATCGCGGCTCACGAGGTGTGCGACGAACTCGACCTCGGCAGGCAGAAGTCCGACGTCGCCTCGGAAGTGATGAGCAACAGCCAACTCGACGGTTACCACGCCGGGTTCTTCGTCGGCGCGAGCATCGCCGCGTTCTGCCCGCGGAACCACACGGCGCCCTGACGTGTCGCCCGGTTGCGAGATGGCCCCGGCTATGAGGCGGCCCCGGTTATGAGATGGCGTTGACAGCCGTCGACAACCGCGACATGAACTCCTGGGGAACGGGAATGTAGCCGTGGCCGAAAAGGCTGGCCTGGCCGGGCCCGATCGCACTCTGCAGGAACGCCTTGACAGCCGCGCCGACCTGCCCGTCGGGGTACTGCGAGCACACGATCTCGTAGGTCGCCAGCACGATCGGGTAGGAGCCGGCCTGGTTGGGCCGGTAGAACGAGATCGTGTCCAGGGCAAGGTCATTGCCCTGTCTGATGTACCAGGCTGCGGAAATGGTCTTGCCTACCGACTCGGCGCTGATCCCCACCGGGTCCGGGCCGGCCGAGGTGATGATCCTGGCCATGTTCAGCTGCTGGGCCGCGACGTAGGACCATTCGACGTAGCTGATCGACCCCTCGGTGGCCTTGACCGCCGCGGCGGATCCGTCGTTACCCTTGGCGCCCTCGCCGACCCCCCCGTTGAATGTCATACCGGCACCCTTGTCCCAGGCGCCGCCGGAGGCGGTGTCCAGATACCTCTGGAAGTTGTCGGTGGTGCCGGACTCGTCGCTGCGGAACACGACGCTGATCGGCTCGGCGGGCATGGTGGCGCCCGGGTTCAGCGCCTGGATCGCACCGTCGTCCCAGGTTTTGATGTCGCCGTTGAAGATCTGCGCTACGGTCGGGCCGTCGAGGTTCAGCGACGTCACACCGTCGACGTGGTAGATGACGGCGATGGGGCCGAACACCACCGGAAGGTTCCACGCCGGCGAGCCGCACCGCCGCTGCGCTGCGGCGTACTCGTCCTTTCTCAGCGGCGAATCGGAGCCGGCGAAATCGGTTCGGTCACCCAGGAACTCGCTGATCCCGGCGCCGGAGCCGTTGGGTGTGTAGTTCAGTGACTGGCCCGCACAGGCCTGTTCGAATGCCTTGTCGAAACGGGTCATCGCGTTGGCCTGGGCGGTGGAACCGCTGGCCCGCAATGTCGGCTTGCCGCCGCAGGCGACCCGCACCGACGACGTGCCCGTCGCCACGCGCCCTCCGGTGTCGTGACCACAGCCCGTCAGCATCGCCCCGACTGCCAGGATGCTCAGTACGGCACCAAACCGATTGATGTGCAACCTGATTCCTTTGGACGGTGGGACGAAAAGCGCGCACTTCCCGCAGGTACGAAGAATAGTAACAAGACCGCACCAGCGGGGCGCGGCGTACGGCTGTCGGCGATGACCACGCCCTCGCGTGATCGCTAAACCCGGGCGTGCGCGAGAAAGAACCGGGCGATGGCCTCCGAGCCGTCGAGGGCGCGGGTGGTGCGCCCGATGACCGCCTTGGGCAGGTACTGCCTGCCGCCGGGCCAGGTGTGGCCACCGTTGTCGATCCGGTAGAACACCACCTCGGTGGATGCCGCGCACACCGTGTAGGCGAAGCGGTGCACCGCGGTGCCGTCCCCGACGTCGGGCGACGCCTCCAGCGACGGATCGCCGTGGCAATCATCGACCGAGCGCCACCTGTCCACCATGCTCGCAACGGACACGGCATGGCTGATCCCGCCGCGACCACGCACGTCGCCCCCGCGGAACGGAACCAGCGGATCAGCGGTTCCGTGAGCCTCCCACACCGACACCGCCCGGGACGGGTTGCACGGCACGCCCACGCCCAGGGTCCCTGCCACCGGTGCGATCGCGGCGAAGACATCGGCGCGCTCGCACGCCAGCCTGTTGGACATGAAGCCGCCGTTGGACATTCCGGTCGCGAAGACGTGGCCCGGGTCGATGTTGTAGTCGTCTTGCAGCTTGCCCACCAGGGCGACCAGGAACCCGACGTCGTCCACGTGCCGGCGGTCCGCCGGCGACGCCCCGCGCCCGTCGGCCCAGCTCTTGTCGTAGCCGTTGGGATAGACCACCAGCAGATGGTGGGCGTCGGCGACGCCGTCGAAACCGGTCAGCCCCCGCTGCCCGTTCCCGCTGCCGCCGCCGCCGTGCAGACTGAGCACCAGACCGACCGGATCGCCCGGCGGCACGTGCAGCGTGTAGGTCCGGTCGATGCCCCCGGCGCGCAGCGTGCCGGAGACGTCGCGAACGTCGGACGCCGAGAAGTGACGAACGCCACACCCGGCCAGCACGACGACTCCCATGATGACCGCTGCGGCCGCGAGCAAGGCCGGCGACAACCATCGCGCGTACGGCATGCCGCCAAGGTACCGAATCGGGTCCGCGAGGACCTCGGATTGCGGCGCGTCCGGCGCGGCGCCGGGCGTCATCCCGCTGACGGCGGTCGCTGCATGACCGTTCCCAGAAGCTCCGACCCGAGTTCGATGTCGTCGTAGTCGCGCCCCGCGCGACGGCGGTCACGCGCCGAGGCCGACGCCGTGCCTGCCGGAGGCATCGCGATGGGCGCCCGCGCCAGCTCGGGGGACAGCGGGGACACCGCGGATGCGAGCCGAACCGGGGACTCCGAGGCCCCCAGCAGCCCCACCACCGACGGCGGCGCCGTCAGCTTGCCCACCAGAACCCCCCCGCCCACCGACCCGGTGGGCGCCCAGGACCGCCCGGCGGCGCCCAAGGCACCGGCCAGTCGGGCCTCCACCGCGGCGAAGTCCGCCGCGCTCTGCGACAGGCCGGAGCCGATGTCGCCGCCCAATGACTGGAACGCTTGGGCCTTGGACAGTGT
>NZ_JBYCLC010000062.1:0-2499 GCF_057473685.1 Mycobacterium sp. TH-M116
TATGTATATTGGAGGTGTGAAGACGATCACGATCACGATCCCCGAAGAGCTCGACTTGCTGGCTGCCGCGGAAGCCCGGCGTCGCGGCATCTCCAAGTCCGAGTTGATCCGCGTGGGGCTCGGCACCGTCCTTTCACCACCGCTCGGCGAGTCTGATGAAGACTTGTGGCGCTCCCTCGCGGGGTTCGGGTCGGACCATGTTTCGGTGGAACCAGGCGAGGTCGACGACGTTGTCTACGACCAGTGAAGTTCGCCGACACGGGCTGGTGGGTGGCGTGGGCCCTGCCCGGGGATTCTCGGCACGATGACGCGCTGAGCATGCTGGGCGCTCTTGGACGGTCCGAGCAGATCCTGACGACCAACCTTGTGGCGGGCGAGACCTGGACGTTCCTGCGACGCAAGGACAGCCACCGGACTGCGCTGGCCTTTCTCGATCGGCTCGACACTCTGAGGAATGCTGCGCGCCTCGTCGAGCACCGGGTTACAGAGGACCAAGAAGCGGCAGCGTCGGAATGGCTTCGCAAACACGACGAGCGGGTGTACTCGTACGTGGACGCAACGAGTTTTCGCGTCATGCGCGACCGGCGGCTGCGTGAAGCCCTCGCGTTCGACCAGGACTTCACGGCGGCCGGATTCGTAGAGGTCCGGGTCAACCCGTAGTGAACTTGATGCATATCGGATCTCGGCCAACCGGATGCGCAACACAGATCAGATTTGTCAGCGAAATATATTGCAGCACAATTCACCTCGCATTGGCTGCTGGTAACGGTGCGTTTTGCGGAGTTGCGAGTAGCCAAGGGCGCTCATGCGCAGCCGCATGAGCCTATGCGTATATGCATAATACGATGCTGCTATGCCTAAGCCTCGATCCACGGATGAATTGGCTGTTGATCGGGTGTCGGAATAAGGAAAGTGCCCTCTGAGCTGGGATGATTGGAGTTACCACACAACAATCTGACCAGCGCAAGAAAGGCACTTCCAGTGAGAGTGTCCCACAGGTTCAAGGCCGATTCGGCACTGTTCGACGACGACCATCTCGTGTCGTTCGCGGGGCTGGTGCCGGTGATGGCACTAGCCGAGCAGACCGGCTTGATCGAGTTGCTGGAAAACAAGGTTCACATCGCCGAGCCGAAGATCAAGTCCGGGTCGGCCAACCCGGCGCCGAAGCTGGCCACGGTGATCGCGGGCATGCGCGCTGGCGCGGACAGCATCGATGACCTCGACGTGGTCCGCAGCGGCGGTATGAAAACCCTCTTCGCCGCGGTATATGCGCCCTCGACCATCGGAACCCTGCTGCGGGAGTTCACCTTCGGGCACGCCCGACAACTCGACTCGGTGCTCGGCGAGCATCTGGGCGCACTGTGCGAGCACGTCGATCTGCTCGTCGGCGCCAAGGAGCAGGTGTTCATCGACATCGACTCGCTGCTGCGCCCGGTGTACGGACACGCCAAACAGGGCGCCTCCTACGGGCACACCAAGATCGCCGGCCGCCAGGTCCTGGGCAAGGGACTGTCCCCGCTGGCGACCACGATCAGCACCGCCGAATCGGCCCCGGTGATCGCCGGGATGCGGCTGCGCGCCGGACGGGCCGGCTCGGGCAAAGGTGCGGGACGGATGATCGCCGCGGCCATCAGCACCGCCCGCGCCGCCGGCGCCACCGGGCCGATCCTGGTGCGTGGGGACTCCGCCTACGGCACCCGCGCGGTCGTCGGTGCCTGCACGCGACACGACGCGCAGTTCTCACTGGTCATGACCCGCAACACCGCGGTCCAGCGGGCCATCGCCGGGATCGCCGAGGACGCCTGGACCCCGGTGGCCTATCCCGGCGCGGTGCGCGACCCCGACACCGGGGCCTTGATCTCTGATGCCGAGGTCGCCGAGGTCAGCTACACCGCCTTCGCAGGCACCCCCGAGGCGATCACCGCCCGCCTGGTCGTGCGGCGGGTCAAAGACGCCAACCACCGCGAGGCCCTGTTCCCGGTGTGGCGCCATCACCCGTTTTTGACCAACACCGACCTGCCCACCGCCCAAGCCGACATCACCCACCGCCAACACGCCATCATCGAAACCGTGTTCGCCGATCTGATCGACGGACCGCTTGCCCATATACCCTCGGGGCATTTCGGCGCCAACTCCGCCTGGGTCCTGTGCGCCGCGATCGCCCACAACCTGCTGCGCGCCGCCGGGGTCCTGGCCGGGGGCGCTCACGCGGTAGCCCGCGGGGCCACCCTGCGGCGCAAGATCGTCAACATCCCCGCCCGCCTGGCACGTCCGCAACGCAGACCCGTCCTGCACCTGCCCACCCACTGGCCCTGGTCGAAATCCTGGCTCGCACTGTGGCGCAACACCATTGGCTTCAGCCCACCAACAGCTGCAACCACCTGACCAATAGCCGACAAGGCCCGACCAAGGAATAACAGGAAAAGCTGGGCAGACCAGCAGCTACCCGCTGCACACAACCAAAACCGTGGTAAAAATCAGACTCGACACACCTCACCG
>NZ_JBYCLC010000063.1:0-5343 GCF_057473685.1 Mycobacterium sp. TH-M116
GCCCTCCATCATGTCGATGAATTGGTCGAACAGGTATTCCGCATCGTGGGGGCCGGCGGCGGCCTCGGGGTGGTACTGCACCGAGAACGCCCGCCCGTCAGCGAGTTTGACGCCCTCCACCACGCCGTCGTTGGCGCAGGTGTGGCTGACCATCGCCGGGCCGAACGGCGTGTCGAAGGACTGGCCCGCCTCCCCTTCCAGCGCGAAGCCGTGGTTCTGAGCGGTGATCGCGACCCGGCCGGTGGCGTGGTCGATGACCGGGATGTTGATGCCCCGGTGACCGAACGTCATCTTGTAGGTGGACAGCCCCAGCGCCCGCCCAAAGATCTGGTTGCCGAAACAGATGCCGAACAACGGGATTCCGGCACCCAACACCTCGCGGGTGAGCCCGACGAGCTGGTCGGCGGTGGCCGGGTCGCCGGGGCCGTTGGACAGGAACACCGCGTCGGGAGCGAGCTCGCTGATCTGTTCGAACGTAGCCGACGACGGCAGCACGTGGCTGCGGATGCCGCGGCGGGCGAAGTTGCGCGGCGTGTTGGTCTTGATCCCGAGGTCCAGCGCGGCCACGGTGAACCGGTGGGTGCCCTGCGCCTCCACGACATAGGCCTGCGGCGTGCTGACCTCGCCCGCCAGGTCGGCGCCGAGCATCGAGGGCTGGCCGACGACCCGCTCGATCAGTTCGGCGGGTTCGGCCAGGGCGGCACCGGAGAACACACCCGCCTTCATCGATCCGCGGCTGCGCAGATGCCGCACCGCCGCTCGCGTGTCGATGCCGGCGATCCCGACGACATGCTGGCGGACCAGCTCATCCTCCAGGGTGCCGGTGGCCCGCCAATTGGACGCGCACGGCGACGGGTCGCGTACCGCGTACCCGGCGACCCAGATCTTGTCGCCACGGCTCTCGGCGTCCTCGCCGTTCCAGCCCGTGTTGCCGATCTGCGGCGCGGTGGCCACCACGATCTGCCGGTGATAGCTAGGATCGGTCAATGTCTCCTGATAGCCGGACATTCCGGTGGAAAACACTGCCTCCCCGAGGGTTTGGCCGACTTCGCCGTAGGGTGTCCCGGTGAAGACACGGCCGTCTTCGAGCACCAGCAGGGCCTCAGTCATCAGCGCCGCTCCTCCTCATCGCTGGGTGTCCCGCAGCACGTCGTCATATTCGTCACGGTTGCCCGCGCGGAACCCCGTGTCGATCTCGGCGCCCGACGGCAGCCGCCACCGGATCGCCAGTATCCCGTTGCGGGCGCCGACCTTACCGGCCACGCCCCGCTCGGTGCGGACCGCCACGATGGACTCCTGCGGAATCCACAGGGGTTTGGCGCGGCTGCGTTCCAGCAGGATTCCCTCGGGATAGCGGATCAGCACCGCCTTGCTGCGGTAACCGAGATCGCCGACCGTGATCCGGTCGTTCCAGGCGGGTGACAACGTGCAGCCGACATAGACACCGCGGATGGCACTGGTTGCCCCGCCCACCTCGGCGGGCATCTCGGGCAGGCTGCCGATCAGCTCGGCCTGCCGTTGGGCGCGGCGTCGCCAGCCGCGCATCATCAGCTGGATCAGCACGGCGATCACCACCACCAGAACAACCGCGACGATGAGTGATCCTGCCAGCGTGCCGGAGTTCATGCGCGCCGCTCCTCCTCATCGCTTGACTCTGCCTCGTCGCCGGCGCGGTTCATGCCGGGCTCTTCCCGTCTCGCGCGGTGATCTTGCCGCGCAGCAGGGTCGCGGTCACGGTGGCGGGCAGCGTCATCGACTCGTACGGCGTGTTTGCCGACCGACTGGCCAGGTGCGGCCCGGCGACCGTCCAGGTGGCGTCGGGGTCCACCACGGTCAGGTTCGCCGGCTCCCCCACCTCGAGCGGCCGGCCGTGATCGGGCAGGCGGGCGATGCGCGCCGGGTTCTCACTCATCACCCTGGCGACGTCGCGCCAGTTCAGCAGCCCGGGCGCCACCATGGTCTGCACCACCACCGAGAGCGCCGTCTGCAGCCCCAGCATGCCGGGGCGGGCAGCGCAGAACTCGACGCATTTCTCGTGCTCGGCGTGGGGTGCGTGATCGGTGGCCACACATTCGATTACCCCGTCGGCGAGCGCCTGACGCAAAGCGAGCGCATCAGAGACTTCCCGCAGCGGTGGATTGACCCGGTTGACGCCGTCATAGCTGTTCAGTCTGCTGTCGTCGAGCAACAGGTGATGGGGAGTCACCTCGGCGGTGATCGAGATGCCTTGACTCTTGGCCCATTTCAGGATCTCGACGGTACCCGCGGTAGAAGCGTGGCAGATGTGCACCCGGGCGCCGGCGTCGCGGGCCAGCAGCGCGTCGCGGGCGACGATGGATTCCTCGGCGGCCCTGGGCCAACCCGCCAACCCCAGCCGCCCGGCCGTGGGCCCCTCGTGGGCGACGGCGCCCGCGGTCAGCCGCGGCTCCTCGGCGTGCTGGGCGACCAGGGCCCCCAACCCGGTGGCGTATTCCAGGGCGCGGCGCATCACCAGCGGATCGTGCACGCACATGCCGTCGTCGGAGAACATCCGCACCTGCGCGGCGCCCGAGGCCATCATGCCCATCTCGGTGAGCTGGACCCCGGCCAGTCCGACGGTGACGGCGCCGACGGGGTGCACGTCGACCAGGCCGACCTGCCGGCCGCGATGCCACACGTGGTCGGTGACCACCGGGCTGTCGGCGACCGGGCTCGTGTTGGCCATCGCGAACACCGCAGTGTAGCCGCCCAAAGCCGCGGCAGCCGAGCCGGTTTCGATGTCCTCGGCGTATTCGCGGCCGGGCTCGCGCAGGTGGGTGTGCAAGTCGACGAACCCGGGCAGCAGCACCTGGCCCGTGGCGTCGATGACGTCCGCGTACTCCGGGATCTGCAGACCCGCACCGATGGCGGCGATCTGGCCGTCCTCGACCAGCACGTCGACCCGGTCGCCTTCGCCGTAAAGCCGGACCCCGCGCAGCAGCACAGTCACGCCGCACCCTCTTCCCCTGGTGCTTCGGTGCCGACCAGAACATGGAACAAGACGGCCATCCGCACATGCACACCGTTGGAAACTTGTTGCAGCACAGCCGATTGCGTAGAGTCGGCCACCGAAGAGGCGATCTCCATGCCGCGCACCATCGGCCCCGGGTGCAGCACCACGGCGTGGCCGGGCAGCATGGCCTGGCGCCGGTCGGACAGGCCGTAGCGGACCGAGTACTCGCGCACCGACGGGAAGAAGCCGCCGGTCATCCGCTCGGCCTGCACCCGCAGCATCAGCACCGCGTCCGCGGCGGGCAGTTCGGCGTCGAAGTCGTAGCAGACCGTCGCCGGCCAGCCGTCGACCCCGGCCGGCAGCAGCGTGGGCGGCGCCACCAGCACCACCTCGGCGCCCAGCGTGGCCAGCAGCATGACGTTGGAGCGAGCGACGCGGCTGTGCAGGATGTCCCCGACGATCACGACGCGCCGGCCCTCGATGCCGCCGAGCCGCTGGCGCAGGGTGAGCGCGTCCAGCAGCGCCTGGGTCGGGTGTTCGTGCGTGCCGTCGCCGGCGTTGATCACCGACGGGCCGCCCTCCTGCAGGCCCGCGGACGAACTCCACTGGGCCAGCAGATGCGCGGCGCCCGAAGCCGGGTGCCGGATGATCAGCGCGTCGGCGCCGGCCGCCCGCAGCGTGAACGCTGTGTCGCGCAACGACTCCCCCTTGCCCACCGACGATCCGGTCGCGCTGACGTTGATGACGTCGGCGCTCATCCACTTGCCGGCCACCTCGAACGACACCCGGGTACGGGTCGAGTTCTCGTAGAACATCGTGATCACGGTGCGGCCGCGCAGCGTCGGCAACTTCTTGATCTCGCGTCCCACCAGAGCCTGCGCGAACCGGTCGGCGTCGTCGAGGATCGCGGTGGCCTCGTCGCGGCTCAGGTCGCCGGCCGCCAGCAGGTGCCTGGTCATCGGATGTCGTCCCTCGAGATCACCACGCCGTCGCGGCCGTCGTGCTCGCCGAGCAGCACGTGGACGCTCTCGCTTCGTGAGGTCGGTACGTTCTTGCCGACGTAGTCGGCGCGCAGCGGAAGTTCGCGGTGGCCACGGTCCACCAGCACCGCCAGCTGCACCGCGCGGGGCCGGCCCACATCGCGCAGCGCGTCCAGGGCGGCGGCCACCGTGCGTCCCGAGAACAGCACGTCGTCGACCAGGATCACGAAGGCATCGTCGACGCCGCCGGCGGGGATCGAGGTGGGTTCCAGCGCCCGGGGCGGCTTTTGCCTCAGGTCGTCGCGGTACAGCGTGATGTCCAGGGCGCCACGCGCGAGATCGACCCCGCTGTATTCGGCGATGTTGACGGCCAGGCGTTCGGCCAGGATGACCCCGCGGGTCGGGATGCCGAGCAGCACCACCCGCGGCGCGTCCGTGCCGTCGAGCGCGGTCTTTTCGATGACCTGATGGGCGATACGGGAAATGGTGCGGCCCACGTCGGCCGCCGACATCAATTCGCGGCCGGTGGCGGCGTCATCCGCGGCACCCATGCGTGATGTGACCTCCTTCTCCGCCTCGCGGGACGGATCGTTAAAGGATGTCGACTGTCCGGGAGCCTAGCACCGCCGTCCGCTGCGGCGACGACGTGCCCCGCGGACGGTGTCGGTGGCCTCGTCTACTATCGAACTCATGTTCGAATCATTGGTGGCGGTGGACCCCGCATCCGGCGAAGCGGCGCTCATCGAGCGCATCGCCGAGCTGGAACGGCTCAAATCCGCCGCCGCGGCCGGCCAGGCCCGCGCCGCGGCCGCCCTGGAGGCCACCCGCCGCGCCAACGACACCGCCGCCGGGGTGCCCCCGTCCCGGCGCGCACGCGGGCTGGCCACCGAAATCGCCCTGGCCCGCCACGACTCCCCCACCCGCGGCAGCCGCCACCTGGGCTTCGCCAAAGCCCTGGTCCACGAAATGCCCCACACCCTGGCCGCCCTCGAGACCGGACGGCTCTCCGAATGGCGGGCCACCCTGATCGTGCGCGAGAGCGCCTGCCTGGACGTCGAGGACCGCCGCACCCTAGACGCCGAACTGTGCGCCGACCCCGCCGGCCTGGACGGCATGGGCGACGCCCGCATCGCCGCGGCCGCCAAAAACATCGCCTACCGACTCGACCCGCACGCCGTCGTCGAACGCGCCGCCACAGCCGAACACGAGCGCACCGTCACCATCCGCCCCGCCCCCGACACCATGACCTACCTGACCGCGCTACTACCGGTGACCCACGGCGTCTCGGTGTACGCCGCGCTCACACGCGCCGCCGACACCACCTTCGACGACCGCACCCGCGGCCAAGTCATGGCCGACACGCTGATCGAACGGATCACCGCACAACCCGCC
>NZ_JBYCLC010000064.1:0-24900 GCF_057473685.1 Mycobacterium sp. TH-M116
AGAGCATCCAGGCAATCCGGAGTTTCAAGGCAATCCGGAGCAGGCGGGCGGCCCGGCCGGCCCCCCACCCGGCTACGGCCCCCCACCCGGCTACGGCGGACCCCCTCCACCCCCGCCCGGCTACGGCCCCCCGCCCGGCTATGGCGGCCCCCCACCCGGCTACGGGCCCCCGCCCGGCTACGGCGGACCCCCACCCGGCTACGGGCCCCCGCCCGGCTACGGGCCACCACCCGGCTACGGCCCCCCACCGGGCTACGGCGGCCCCCCGCCCCCCCCACCCGGCTACGGACCCCCACCCAAGCCCCCGTTCAGCATCGGCGAAGCGTTCGGCTGGGCGTGGAAGAAGTTCACGCAGAACGCCGTCACGCTGATCGTTCCCGCCCTCGTGTACGGGCTGCTGCTCAGCGCCGCCTACGGTCTGATCGCCCTGAGCACCGGCATGGCCACCACGATCACCAGCTCCGACGACTACACCAGTGCCACAACGAATCTCGGCCCGGGCGAGTGGGCTGTCATGGTGATCGGCTATCTCCTGGTCTTCGCGGTGGGGGTGTTCGCGCAGTCCGCATTCCTGACCGGATGCCTCGACATCGCCGACGGGCGGCCCGTGACCATCGGGGCGTTCTTCAAGCCGCGCAACTTCGGCCCGGTCATCCTGGCGGCGCTGCTCGTCAGCGTCCTCAGCGCGCTCGCCTCGACCTTGTGCTTCCTTCCCGGCCTCATCTTCGGCATCTTCGCGATGTTCACGGTTCCGTTCGCCATCGACCGCGCGCAACCGCCAGTCACCGCGCTGACGTCCAGTTTGTCGACGGTCTGGTCGAACTTCGGCAACGCCCTGCTGGCCTGGCTGGTACAGGTTGCGGTGGTCGCCATCGGCGCGCTGGTGTGCGGCGTCGGCCTGCTGGTGGCGCTTCCCGTCGCCGCGCTGATCCTGATCTACACCTACCGCACGCTGTCGGGCGGGCGGGTCGTGCCGCTCGAACAGGGCTACCAGCAGGGGCCACCGCCGGGATACCAGCCGTTCTAGCACCGGCCGGCTGACCGCGCCGGGGCCTTGTCTCCACCGCCCCGCTGTGCTGCGGCCTTCGGGTGGCTGTGGTCCAATCAGCGGTTATGAGCATCAAAGTTGCGCTGGAGCACCGCACCAGCTACACCTTTGACCGCCTGGTCCGCGTCTACCCGCACGTGGTGCGGCTGCGCCCGGCGCCCCACTCCCGAACGCCGATCGAGGCCTACTCGCTGCGCGTCGAACCCGAAGAACACTTCATCAACTGGCAGCAGGACGCCGTGGGCAATTTCCTGGCCCGGCTGGTGTTCCCCAACCCCATGACCCGCCTGACCATCACCGTCGGGCTCATCGCCGACCTCAAGGTGATCAACCCGTTCGACTTCTTCATCGAGGACTGGGCCGAGACCTGGCCCCCCGGCGGGCTGGCCTACCCCAAGTCGCTGGCCGACGACCTCGAGCCCTACCTGCGGCCGGTCGACGAGAATGGCGAAAAATCGGGGCCCGGAGACCTCGTCCGCGCGTGGGTGCGCAACTTCTCCGTGCCCGAGGGCACCCGCACCATCGACTTCCTGGTCGCCCTCAACCACGCCGTCAACGCCGACGTCGCCTACAGCGTGCGCATGCAACCCGGCGTCCAGACACCGGATCTCACGCTGCGCAGCGGGGTCGGCTCGTGCCGCGACTCGGCCTGGCTGCTGGTGTCGATCCTGCGCCGGTTCGGGCTGGCCGCCCGTTTCGTATCGGGTTACCTCGTCCAGCTGGCTTCCGACGTGGAGGCCCTCGACGGGCCGTCGGGGCCCGCCGCCGACTTCACCGACCTGCACGCCTGGACCGAGGTCTACATCCCCGGCGCGGGCTGGATCGGCCTGGACCCGACGTCAGGGCTGTTCGCCGGCGAGGGCCACATCCCGCTGGCGGCCACGCCCCAACCGGCCAGCGCGGCGCCCATCAGCGGCGGCACCGAGCCCTGCGAAGCGGTGCTGGAGTTCTCCAACACCGTCACCCGCGTGCGCGAGGACCCGCGCGTGACGCTGCCCTACACCGACGAGGCGTGGCGGTCGATCTGCGAGGTCGGCCACCACGTCGACGAGCGGTTGGCCGCCGCCGACGTGCGCCTCACCATGGGCGGGGAACCGACGTTCGTGTCGGTGGACAATCAGGTCGACGAGGAATGGACGACGGCCGCAGACGGCCCGCACAAGCGGCAGCGGGCATCCGACCTGGCCGCCCGGCTGAAAGCGGCGTGGGCTCCGCAGGGGCTGATCCAGCGCGGGCAGGGCCGGTGGTATCCGGGCGAGCCGCTGCCGCGCTGGGAGATCGCGCTCTACTGGCGCACCGACGGCCGGCCGCTGTGGACCGACGGTGCGCTGCTGGCCGACCCGTGGGCCGCCGAACCGGCCCTGCCCTCCGATGCCGACGCGGCCCGCGTGGTGCTCGCCGGCATCGCCGACGGCCTGGGTCTGCCGGCATCCCAGGTGCGACCCGCCTATGAGGATCCGCTGCACCGGCTGGCGGCCAAGGTGCGCCTGCCCGAAGGGGATCCGGTGGATCCGGCCGACGACCTCGCCGACGACTCGCCGGCCCGACGCGCCGCACTGCTGGCCCGCCTCGACGAATCACTGAGCGCGCCTGCGGCTTTCGTACTGCCGCTACACCGGCGCGAAGACGGCCTCGGGTGGGCCAGCGCGGACTGGCGGCTGCGCCGCGGCCGGGTCGTCCTGCTGGCCGGCGACTCCCCCGCGGGTCTGCGCTTGCCGCTGGACTCGATCAGCTGGCAACCACCCAACCCCACATTCGAGGCCGATCCCCTGACTGCGGGCGACGCGCCGGCCACGGACTCGACGGGCGCGGTGGTCACCGACCCCGACGGGGCGCCGCCGACCGCGCTGGTCGCCGAGGTCCGGGACGGGTACCTGCACCTCTTCCTGCCGCCGACCGCGGCGCTGGAACACTTCACCGACCTCGTTGCCCGCGTCGAGGCCGCGGTGGCGAACGCCGGGTGCGCGGTCGTGATCGAGGGATACGGACCGCCGCCGGATCCGCGCCTGCGCTCGACGACGATCACCCCCGACCCGGGCGTGATCGAGGTCAACGTCACGCCCACGGCCGGCTTCGCCGAACAGGGACGGATGCTGGACACCCTGTACCAGCAGGCCCGGCTGGCCCGGCTGTCGACGGAGTCGTTCGACGTCGACGGCACCCACGGCGGCACCGGCGGCGGCAACCACATCACGCTCGGCGGCGTCACCCCGGCGGACTCGCCGCTGCTGCGCCGCCCGGACCTGCTGGTCTCGCTGCTGACGTACTGGCAGCGGCATCCGTCGCTGTCCTACCTGTTCGCCGGGCGATTCATCGGCACCACGTCGCAGGCCCCGCGCGTCGACGAGGGACGCGCCGAGGCGCTCTACGAACTCGAGATCGCGTTCGCCGAGATCGCGCGGGTGGCGGCCGGCGGAGGAGCCAAACCGTGGCTGGCCGACCGCGCGCTGCGCCACCTGCTGACCGACATCACCGGCAACACCCACCGCTCCGAGTTCTGCATCGACAAGCTCTACAACCCCGACAGCCCCCGCGGCCGGCTCGGCCTGCTGGAGCTGCGCGGGTTCGAGATGCCACCGCACCTACGCATGGCGATGGTGCAGTCGCTGCTGGTGCGCGCGCTGGTGGCATGGTTCTGGGAGCAACCGCTGCGCGCGCCCCTGATCCGCCACGGCGACAACCTGCACGGTCGATACCTGTTGCCGCACTTCATCATCCATGACATCGCCGACGTCGCCGCGGATCTGCGCGCACACGGCATCGCCTTCGAGACCAGCTGGCTGGACCCATTCACCGAGTTCCGCTTCCCACGCATCGGCACCGCCGTTTTCGAGGGCGTGGAGATGGAGCTGCGTGGCGCGATCGAGCCGTGGAACACCCTGGGCGAGGAGGCAGGCGCGACGGGCACCGTCCGCTACGTCGACTCCTCGGTCGAGCGGATCCAGGTCCGCGTCATCGGCGCCGACCGGCACCGCTACGTCGTGACGTGCAACGGCCACCCGGTGCCGCTGCTGGCCACCGACAAACCGGACGTCGACGTCGGCGGCGTGCGGTTCAAGGCGTGGCAGCCACCCAGTGCGCTGCACCCGACCATCTCGGCCGACGGTCCGCTGCAGTTCGAGCTGGTGGACCTGAACTCCGGGACGTCCCGCGGTGGCTGCACCTACCACGTCACCCATCCGGGCGGGCGCGCCTACGACGAGCCGCCCGTCAACGCCGTCGAAGCCGAGGCCCGCCGCGCCCGCCGCTTCGAGGCGACCGGCTTCACCCCGGGCAAGCTCGACCTGGCCGGCCTCCGGGAGAAGCAGGCCCGCATGTTCACCGACGTCGGCGCGCCGGGCATCCTCGACCTGCGCCGGGTGCGTACCGTGCAGCAGTGATGGCATTCCCGGACAACACGGCCATGGCGCTCGCCACCGACGAATGGCCGGTGAAGGCTTCTTCGGCGTCAGGCGGCCACCACGACGCCGATCGGCTGCTGGCCGGATACCGCGCCGCGCGTGCCCAGGAAGCGCTGTTCGACCTGAGGGAGGACGCCGGGACCAGCCCGGCGATCGGGTTCGACGAATTCGTCGACCGCGACGGGGCCGTGCGCCCGGCCTGGCACGAGTTGGCCGACGCGGTCGCGGAGCGGGGCCGGGCCGGCCTGGACCGGCTGCGCTCGGTGGTGCGCACCCTGATCGACAACGACGGCATCAACTACACCGAGGTGGGCCCGGGCGGCGCAACCGCTGCGCAGGGGCTGGAACCGCGGCCCTGGCAGCTGGACACGCTGCCGATCGTGTTGTCCGCGGCGGACTGGGAAACGCTGGAGGCCGGGCTGCTGCAGCGCTCGCGCCTGCTCGACGCGGTGCTCGCCGACCTCTACGGGCCGCGCCGCTTGCTCACCGAGGGCCTGCTGCCCCCGGAATTGGTGTTCGCCCATCCCGGTTATGTGCGCTGGGCCAACGGGATCGAGATCCCCGGACACCACCAGTTGTTCATGCACGCGTGCGACCTCAGCCGGCTGCCCGACGGCAGCTTCGCGGTCAACGCCGACTGGACGCAGGCTCCGTCGGGCGCCGGCTACGCGCTGGCCGACCGGCGCGTGATCGCGCGCGCGATCCCGGACCTCTACGAGAGGATCGCGCCACGGCCGACGACACCGTTCGCCCAGGCGCTGCGGCTGGCGCTGATCGACGCGGCACCCGACGTCGCGCAGGACCCAGTGGTCGTGGTGCTCAGCCCGGGCATCTACTCCGAAACCTCGTTCGATCAGGCGTATCTGGCGACGCTGCTGGGCTTTCCGCTGGTGGAGAGCTCCGACCTGGTGGTGCGCGAAGGTACGGTGTGGATGCGTTCGCTGGGAACCTTGAAACGCGTCGACGTGGTGCTCCGCCGCGTCGACGCGCTGTACACCGACCCGCTGGACCTGCGAGCCGACTCCCGCCTCGGGGTGGCCGGCCTGGTGGAGGCGCAGCACCGCGGGACGGTGACCGTGGTCAACACGCTGGGCAGCGGCATCCTGGAAAGCCCTGGGCTGCTGCGCTTTTTGCCCGGGCTTGCCGGCCGGCTGCTCGCCGAAACCCCATTGCTGGACACCGCGCCGCTGTACTGGGGCGGCATCGCCGCCGAACGCTCGCACCTGCTGGCCAACCTGTCGTCGCTGCTGGTGAAATCGACCGTCGGCAGGGCAACTCTTGTCGGACCCACGCTTTCGTCGCAACAACTGGCGGAACTGGCCGCGCGCATCGAGAGCATGCCCTGGCAGTGGGTGGGCCAGGAGCTTCCGAGGTTCTCGTCGGCGCCCACCGACCATGCCGGGGTGCTGGCGTCGGCCGGTGTCGGGATGCGCTTGTTCACGGTGGCCCAACGCGGTGGTTACGCTCCCATGATCGGCGGCGTGGGTTACGTACTGGCTCCGGGAACCGGAGCCTACACCCTCAAAACTGTTGCAGCCAAGGATATCTGGGTGCGTCCGACGGAACGCGCGCGGGCCGAGGCGGTGACGGTGCCGGCGCCGGTGCCGCCGGCCAAGACGCCGGTGCCTGCGGCCAAGACCGGGGCGGGAACCTGGGCGGTCAGTTCGCCGCGGGTGCTGTCCGACCTGTTCTGGATCGGTCGCTACGGCGAGCGCGCCGAGAACATGGCCAGGCTGTTGATCGTGACCCGCGACCGTTTCCACGTTTACCGCCACCACCAGGACACCGAGGAAAGCGCGTGCGTGCCGGTGCTGATGGCTGCGTTGGGCGCGATCACCGGGACCGACACCGGAACCGACGGCGACGAGGCCGAGATGATCGCGGTCGCGCCCTCGACGCTGTGGTCATTGACCATGGATCCGGGCCGGTCCGGGTCACTGGTGCAGTCGGTGGAGGGACTGGGGCTGGCCGCACGGGCGGTACGCGACCAGCTGTCCAACGACACGTGGATGGTGCTGGCCGGGGTGGAGCGCGCGATCGCCCACCGGGCCGACCCGCCGAACTCGCTGACCGAGGCCGACGCGCTGCTGGCGACGGCGCAGGCGCAGACGCTGGCCGGGATGCTCACGTTGTCGGGGGTCGCTGCCGAGTCCATGGTGCGCGACGCGGGCTGGACGATGATGGACATCGGCAAGCGCATCGAGCGGGGCCTGTGGCTCACGGTCCTGCTGCAGGCCACGCTGGCCGTTGTCCGGCCGGCCGCGGCCGAACAGATCATCATCGAGGCGACGCTGGTGGCCTGCGAATCGTCGGTGACCTACCGGCGCCGGACGGCGGGCGCGGTGAGCGTCGCCGCGATGGCCGAGCTGATGCTGTTCGACGCCGCGAACCCGCGGTCGTTGCTGCACCAGGTGGAGCGGCTGCGGGCCCACCTGCGGGACCTGCCCGGGTCGTCGGGTTCGTCGCGCCCGGAGCGGCTGGTCGACGAGATCGGCACCCTGCTGCGCCGGTCCCATCCCGCCGAGCTCGAGCAGGTCAGCGGCGAGGGGCGCCGCGCGGAGCTCGCCGACTTGCTGGCCGGGATACACGCCGGGCTGCGCGATCTGGCCGAGGCGATCACCGCGACGCAGCTGGCGCTGCCCGGCCACATGCAGCCGTTGTGGGGGCCCGACGAACGACGGGTGATGCCGGCCTGAGGCGGCCACCGGCTCGCTACGCTGCGGGCCGGCCCGAATCCGACGTCACCTCGTCGATCACGGTGTGGATGAATTTCATCTTCTCCAGCACCGCGGGGGGCAGCACGAACGGATACAGGTCGCCGCGGCCCATCGACCGGTTCACCATGTTCAGCGCCCACGACAGCGGCAGCCACATGTCGATGATGGTCGCAAAGGCGCTGGGACCCAAGATGGTTCGGTCGAACGTCGCCGTCGCCGATGCGAAACCGCACCAAGCCGAGGTGTCCAGGGTGTCGCGGATGTGCAGGTAGTGGGCGAACGTCTCGGCCCAGTCCTCGGCGGGATGCATGGTCGCATACGACGACACGAACCGTTGCGACCAGCCGTCGGGTGCGCCCTGGCTGTAGTGGCGGTCCAGTGCCGCGGAGTAGTCGGCGCCGGGATCGCCGAACAGCTCGTTGAAGCGGGCCAGGTAGTCGCCGGACGGGCAGATCAGCCGGTAGAAGTAGTAGTGCCCGATCTCGTGGCGGAAGTGCCCGAGCAGGGTCCGGTAAGGCTCCTCCATCTCGACCCGCAGCTGCTCGCGGTGCACGTCGTCGCCTTCGGCCAGATCCAGTGTGATGATGCCGTCCTCGTGCCCGGTGAACACCTTCTCGTGCGCGCTGGACAGCAGGCGGAAGGCCAGGCCGTAGTCGGGGTCCATATCACGGCCGACGATCGGCAGCTTGAGCTCGTGCAGCTCGGCGATGAGCCGTCGCTTGGCCGCCTCGGCGCTGGCAAACGCGGCCAGGCCGTCGGCGTCGGCGTCGTTGGGCCGCTCGATGGTCAGTGCGCACGAGTCGCAGAGCCCGCCGGAACTCTTGGATACGAGCCAATTGCATTCGGCGAGATGAAGATTCGCGCACAGCTGATATTCGTCGGCATCCACGGCACCCGCGTGCTCGCCCTGCCCGCCCGCGGCGATCACGAGCAGGGCCATCTGGTTGAGGGAGAACCCCAACGCGCTGCCGCACGACAGACACGCGGAGTTCTCGAACGTCAGGCGCTGACCACAGCTGGGGCATTGGAAGTCACGCATGCACGACGTCGCCTTCGACAGGACCTGAGTACGGCACCACGTCGACCGCGACGTCGATGACGCTGTGCTCGGAGTTGGTGTAGATGACACCGCGCAGCGGCGGGACATCCGCGTAGTCGCGGCCGCGGCCGACGACGATATAGCGCTCGTCGACCATCTGGTCGTTGGTGGGGTCCAGGCCCAGCCACTCGAGGTGGCCGGGATCCTGCGGAGTCCACACCGCGGCCCAGGCGTGTGTGGCGTCGATTCCGATCATCCGATCCTTCCCCGGCGGCGGGTCGGTGGCCAGGTATCCGGAGACATAACAGGCCGCCAAACCGTTGGCTCGCAGACAGGCGATCGCCAGCCTGGCAAAGTCCTGGCATACCCCTTCCCGGGCGGCCAGAACCTCACCCACCCCGGTCGAAATCGTCGTCGAGCCCGAGCGGTAGCTGAAATCGGTGAAGATCCGCGACGCCAGGTCCCGCAGCACCTCCACCAACGGGCGCCCGGGCGCGAAGCTGGGTGCGGCATAGCGGCGCACCTCATCGGTGATCTCCGGCGGGTCCAGGTCGAGTGTGAACTCCAGCGCCAGAGCTCCCGCGGGCCCCGCCGGCCGGGCGGTCTCCCACGGCTGCAGTGCCGGTCCGCTGCTGTAGAGCGTCGGCGCCGGCGGGTACACGTCGACGACGGAGTCACTGATGATCGTCAGGGTGCGGTGCGGCTCGGTGACGTGGAAGTAGGAACTGGTGTTGCCGTAGCTGTCCTGGCTGGTGGAGACGTCAGCCGGCGCCGGCTCGATGTGCAACCGGTGCGCGACGCAGCGCTGCCGCGGCGAATCACGCGGCGTGAGGAAACCGCGGCCGTACGAGCTCGTGACCACCGCGGAGTAGCGATACTGGGTGCGGTGTGTGACGCGATGGCGGCGGGCGACCCCGTCCTGGGATTCTGGCAAGACCCCTCCTCCTCACGGCTGATCACATCACATGCCGCGCGACTTCGGCGGTCACGGCTCATGCTCATCGCTTCGCGCTGCATCGTCGCCGGCGCGGCTCATGCCCGGTCCGCCTGCTCGGGGCCGGACATCTATTCCGGACTCCTTGCGCTGCTGGGCGGTGATCGGCGCCGGTGCGTCGGTGAGCGGGTCCACCCCGCCGCCGGTCTTCGGGAAGGCGATCACCTCGCGGATGGAGTCCACCCGCGACAGCAGCGCGTTGATCCGGTCCCAGCCGAACGCGATCCCGCCGTGCGGCGGCGCGCCGAAGGTGAACGCCTCCAACAGGAATCCGAACTTCTCTTCGGCCTCGGCCCGCTCGATGCCCATCACCGCGAACACCTTCTCCTGGATGTCGCGGCGGTGGATGCGGATCGAGCCGCCGCCGATCTCGTTGCCGTTGCAGACGATGTCGTAGGCGTCGGCGAGCACACTGCCGGGATCGGTGTCGATCGCGCCGGCGTGCCCGGGCTTGGGCGCCGTGAACGCGTGGTGCACCGCGGTCCACGCCCCGGACCCGACGGCCACGTCGCCGGCGGCGGTCGCGTCGGCGGCGGGCTCGAACAGCGGCGGGTCCACCACCCAGACGAACGCCCAGGCGTCGGGGTCGATCAGGCCCAGCCGGTGGGCGATCTCACCGCGGGCCGCACCCAAAAGGGCCCGCGAGGGCTTCGCCGGGCCCGCGGCGAAGAAGACGCAGTCCCCCGGCTTCGCCCCGACGTGCGCGGCCAGACCGGCGCGCTCGGCGTCGGTCAGGTTCTTGGCCACCGGGCCGCCCAGCGTGCCGTCCTCGGCGACCAGCACGTAGGCCAGCCCCTTGTGCCCGCGCTGCTTGGCCCACTCCTGCCAGCCGTCCAGGGTGCGCCGCGGCTGCGACGCCCCGCCGGGCATCACCACCGCGCCGACATACGGCGCCTGGAACACCCGAAACGTGGTGTCTGTGAAGAACTCCGCGCACTCGACGAGCTCCAGCCCGAACCGCATGTCGGGCTTGTCGGAGCCGAAGCGCCGCATCGCCTCGGCGTAGCTGATCCGCGGGATGGGCCGGGGGATCTCGTAGCCGATCAGCGCCCACAACGCGGACAGGATCTCCTCGGAGACCGCGATGACGTCCTGGGCGTCGACGAAGCTCATCTCCATGTCGAGCTGGGTGAACTCGGGCTGGCGGTCGGCGCGGAAGTCCTCGTCGCGGTAGCAGCGGGCGATCTGGTAGTAGCGCTCCATCCCGGCCACCATCAGCAACTGCTTGAACAGCTGCGGGCTCTGCGGCAGCGCGTAGAACGAACCCGGGTGCAGGCGGGCCGGAACCAGGAAGTCGCGGGCGCCCTCCGGCGTCGACCGGGTGATGGTCGGCGTCTCGACCTCGACGAAGTCGTGCCCCGCCAGCACCGCACGGGCGGCCGCATTCACCTTGGAGCGCAACCGCATTGCGGCAGCCGGGCCGTCGCGGCGCAGGTCGAGGTAGCGGTACTTCAGCCGCAGCTCCTCACCGGCGGGCTCGTCGAACTGGAACGGCAGCGGCGCGCTCTCCCCCAGCACGGTCAGCTCCGCGGCGTTGACCTCGATGTCGCCGGTGGCGATCTCCGGGTTGGCGTTGCCCTCGGGCCGGACCTCGACGACCCCGCAGACCGCGACGCAGAACTCGGCGCGCAGCCGATGCGCCTGCGCCAAAACCTCCGGGTCGCGGAACACCACCTGCGCGGTGCCGGAGGAATCCCGCAGGTCGATGAAGATGACGCCGCCGTGGTCGCGGCGCCGCGCCACCCAGCCGGCCAGCGTCACCCGCTGTCCGGCGTCGCTTTTGCGTAGCGATCCGGCGGCGTGGCTGCGCAGCACGAACACTCCTTTTCACCCGGCTTGAAACGAATGCCCAGTCTAGAGGAGGTAGTTTCGGTGCTATTGCCACTAACCCTCCAACCAGGATCGCACTCGTGGGTCCCGGCGCCGTCGGCACGACGGTCGCCGCGTTGCTGCACCGGGCCGGCCACCCGGTGCTGGTCTGCGGGCGCACCCCCCGCGACCGCATTGAGCTGCGGCCCGACGGCGCGGAGCCCATCGTGGTGCCCGGCCCGGTGCACACAGATCCCGCGGATACCGACGGGATCGACGGCCCGGCCGACGTGGTGATCCTGGCGGTCAAGGCCACCCAGACCGTCGACGCCGCCGCCTGGCTGGCCCGCCTGTGCGCCGAACACACCATCGTGGCCGTGCTGCAGAACGGGGTGGAGCAGGTCGAGCAGGTGCGGCCGCACTGCCCGTCGTCGCCGGTGATCCCGGGGATCGTGTGGTATTCGGCCGAAACCCAGCCGGCGGGGTGGGTGCGGCTGCGCACCGAGGCCGCGCTGGTGCTGCCCACCGGGCCCGCGGCCGACACGGTTGCCGGGCTGTTGCGCGGCGCCGGCTGCCGGGTGGACTGCGACCCCGACTTCGTCACGGCCGCATGGCGCAAACTGCTCGTCAACGCGCTGGCCGGATTCATGGTGCTGGCCGGGCGCCGTTCGGGAATGTTCCGCCGCGATGACGTCGCGGCGCTCGCGCGGCGTTACGTCACCGAATGCCTCGCGGTGGCCCGGGCCGAAGGGGCCCGGCTCGCCGACGACGTGGCCGAGGAGCTGGTCGAGCTGTTCCGTCGGGCCCCCGAGGACCTGGGCACCTCGATGCTGGCCGACCGGGAGAACCGTCGGCGCCTGGAATGGGACATCCGCAACGGCGTGGTCGTACGCAAGGCGCGCGCCCACGGCCTGGCCACGCCGATCAGCGATGTTGTGGTGCCGCTTCTGGCCGCGGCGGGCGACGGCCCCGGCTAAGTTGATGGCCATGTTCCCCTTTCCCCTGCGAACCCGGTCCGACCTCGTGAGGAGCGCGCGATGACCTTCAACGAGGGGATGCAGATCGACACCAGCAACTCGTCGACGTCCGGGGGCGTCGGCGGGGCGCGGATCGCGCTGGGCGGCGGCATCGGCGGGTTGGTGATCCTGCTCGCGGCGTTGTTCTTCGGGGTCGATCCCGGCGGCATCACCGGCCAGCAGCCCATGGACACCCGCGACGACGTGGCCAGCGGCTTCGACCTCAGCCGGTGCCGGACCGGGGCCGACGCCAACACGTACGTGCAGTGCCGCGTGGTGGCGACCGGCAATTCGGTGGACGCGGTCTGGCATCAGCTGATGCGCGACTACACCCGCCCGCACATGCGCCTGTTCACCGGCAGCGTCAACACCGGCTGCGGTCCGGCTACCAGCGCGGTCGGCCCGTTCTACTGCCCGGCCGACCAGACGGCCTACTTCGACACCGACTTCTTCCAGGTTCTCGTCACCCGATTCGGTTCCAGCGGTGGGCCGTTCGCGCAGGAATACGTCGTGGCCCACGAATACGGCCATCACGTGCAGCAACTGCAAGGCATCACCGGCCGTTCCCGGCAAGGCGCCCAGGGCGCCCTGGGCAACGGCGTGCGCACCGAGTTGCAGGCGGACTGCTACGCCGGGGTGTGGGCCCACTACGCGTCGACCGTCAAACAGGAGAGCACCGGCGTGCCGTATCTGGAGCCCTTGAGCGACAAGGACATCCACGACGCCCTCTCGGCCGCGGCGTCAGTGGGCGACGACCGCATCCAGAAGGCCGCGACCGGACACATCGACCCCGAGTCGTGGACGCACGGATCCTCGACCCAGCGGCAGAAGTGGTTCACCACCGGCTACCGCACCGGCGACCCCAACAAATGCGACACCTTCTCGGCCGGCGATCTCGGTTGAACCGCGTGTCGCCGGGCGGCCTCGGCAGCGACGCAGCGCTTCGGTACATTGCCAGGGTGTCCGTCCTCAAGGCATCACTCGGCCTGGTCTGCCTCGGCTTGGTCGCGGCCTGCTCGTCGAGCAAGCCGGCCCACCCGACGGACATCAAGAAGGTCTTCACCATCGAGTCGACATTCGGGCCCGAATACCGTGTCAAGGGCAAAGGCCCCACCGGGATCGACCCGCAGTTGGAGGGGTCGCAGGGCCTGCCTCCCAATGTGATCTTCGAACCCACGGACTGCGGCAAATACACCAGCGGGCAGCGCCTGCCGCTGGGCACCCAGGGCAAGATGGCCGCCGTGTTCGCCGAGGGCAAGGGGAACCGGTTCGTCACGGTCGCCTTCCAGACCGCCGAGGAACTGCCTTTCGACGCCGTCCCCGAGCAGTGCAAACACGTGTCGTTCAGCGGTCCCAATGTCAACGGTGTCGTGGACGTGGTGGACGCACCGACGATCGAGGGCGCCCACACCCAGGGCACCTACCGCCAGGTTCAGGCCAAAGTCCACGACAAGGAGCAGTCCCAGGAGGTCTACCACTTCGCCGCCTACCTCGGGCGGGCGTTGGTGGTGGTCACCGCGACCCCGCTGGCGGCGCCCAACCAGCCCTCGTCGCCGATCGACGTCGACCGGGCGCGCCGTCTCCTGGCCGATGCCGTTTCGGCCGTCCGCGGCTGAGTCGCTGGCTAGGCTTGAACCCTGTGACGTCGGATGACGAAGATGCGCCGGTACGCAGCAACCGCCCGAAGTGGGCTTTGCTGGCGCTGACGGCGGTCGCGGTGCTGGCCGCCGCATTGGCCACCTCGACGCTGCTTGGCCACACCGGGGCCAACGATCCGTCGTCGACTTCGTCGTCGGGGTCAGCCGTCGGCGCAACGTCGGACATCGCCAGCGCCCATGACGACGGCCCGGTCACCGTGGTCATCGACGATCCCACGTGTGGGCCGTGGACAGCCATCAACAACAGCCTCGCAAGCGGCGGGCAGCGGCTGTGGAACGACCGGGACCGGTCTGTTCCGGCGTCGGCGTGGAACGACAAACAACGCATCCAGTTCCTCGCCGCCGGCCAGGCGATGGGCAACGCCGCGGCGCAGAGCGTCGGGTTGGTCAAACTCACGCCGCATCGGGTGGTGCGAGAACTCTACGAGCAGTTCATCGCCTACACGCGCGCCTACGTCGAGCACCTCCCGCACTACGTCCCCGCCGACGACACCCTGGCGGGCACCGCGAACAGCGCATCCTCGGCGCTGGGCGCGATCTGCGCCGCAGTGGCCGACGGCTCGGCAGCCGAGCGCGGACCACTCGTGCCACCACCGGCCCCGCCGTCGCAGATCGCGCCAGTGGGCAACATCGCCCACCCCCAGCGCTTCCTCACCAAATCCAATCCTGTGTGCTCCGAATGGAAATCCGCGCTGGACGAGTTCGGCGAAAAAACCGCTGACTGGCAGACGATCAACCCCAACGTCCCCTCCTTGTGGTGGAACAAGGAGCAAAAGGCGACCAACTTCGCCGTCGCACCGGTGATGAACGCCTATGCCGGCAAGCTGGAACTGCTCGGCCGGCGCGCCGGTAACCCCACGCTGCAGGACTTCGCGGTGCTCTCGGCGCAGTACCGGCGCGCGTTCGTCACGGCGATACCGACCTATAGCCCGGGGGACAACCATCTGGCCAACGCCGCGAACTACGCCTCCACCACCGTTCTCGGCGCCTGCGCTGCCCTGCCCGAATAGCACCCGAGGGTCAGCGTCAGCAGCTTTGACCGCGCGCGAGCGCGCTCAGGCGCCCGCCAGCAAATCCCGCAGCGCCGCACGACCCCGCTCGTCGAGCGGCAGCAACGGCGGGCGCGGGTCACCGACCGGGAAGCCGAGCAGTTCCAGTCCTGCCTTGACGGTGGTGGCCAGCCCCCCGGCGACGATGAACTCCAGCAGTCCCTTGAGGTCGTCGTAGCGGGCCCGCGCCGTGTCGAGGTCGCCCGCGCGCACCGCGTCGTACAGGTCGATGCACGGCTGCGGCCGCAGATTCGGTGCGGCCGTGCACCATCCGGAGGCACCGGCCAACAGCGCGTCGAGCACCAGCGGGTTGCTGCCGTTGTAGAACGGCAACCGGCCGCCGGACAGTTCGGCGATGCGCCGCATCCGGGACAGGTCGCCGGTGGATTCCTTGACCATCGTGAGGTTCTCGATGGCCTCGAACATGGCGACGAGCAACTCGGGGCGCATGTCCACCCCGCTGGTGGCCGGGTTGTTGTAGGCCATGATCGGGATCTCGACGGCGTCGCCGATGCGGCGGTAGTGCTCGACGATCTCGCGTTCGGTGAGCTTCCAGTAGGAGACCGGCAGGACCATCACCGCGGCAGCGCCGGCCCGTTGCGCGTAGGCGGCGCGCCGAACGGTCCTGGCGGTCGTCACGTCCGACACACCCACGACCACGGGGACCCGGCCGGCGACGGTGGCGAGGGTGGTGTCGACCACGCTGTCGAACTCGGGTTCCTCCAGATAGGCCAGCTCGCCGGTGCTGCCCAGCGGGGCGACCGCATGCACGCCGTCGGCGACCAGTCTGTCCACCAGCGCGGCCAGCCGCGCCGTGTCGACACCGGTGTCGGCGAACGGGGTCACCGGGTAGGCGATGATGCCGTGGATCACTGCGGGCCCCCTGCGTTGGTCAGCGCGTCGGGATGCCGGGCCAGCGCACGGCGCGCGTAGTAGGCGAAGTTGGCGCGGCTGCGCTGCGGAGTCAGCGTCCAGTCGTGGGCCTCGCGGGCCAGCTGCCCGGGCAGTTGCCGGACGGTGCCGGCGGCCATGGCGGCCAGCTGCAGCTTGGCGGCGCGCTCGATCAGGATGCCCAACGAGCACGCCTCCTCGATGCTGGCCCCGGCCACCACCTGACCGTGATGCGCCAGCAGTATCGCCTTCTTGTCGCCGAGTGCTGCGGTGATGATCTCGCCCTCCTCGTTGCCCACCGGCACGCCGGGCCAGTCGGCCAGGAACGCGCAGTCGTCGTAGAGCGGCGTGGTGTCCATGTGGGAGACGACCAAGGGCACCTCGAGCATCGACAGCGCCGCGACATGGAAGGCGTGGGTGTGCACGATACAGTGGACGTCGGGTCGCGCGCGATAGATCCAGCTGTGAAAACGGTTGGCTGGGTTGGGTATTCCGTCCCCGTCGAGGACGTTCAGGTCCTCGTCGACCAGCAGCAGGTTGTCGTCGGTGATCTCGTCGAAGCCGAGCCCCAGCCGCTGGGTGTAGTAGGTTCCCGCCGCTTCGGCGCGCGCGGTGATCTGACCGGTGAGCCCCGAATCGTGCCCGGCGTCGAACAGGGCGCGGCAGGTCAGCGCCAGCTTCTGGCGGGTGGTCAACTGCGGCTCGTCGATGTGGGCGCGCAGCTGCTCGGCGGCCCGGCGCATCAAGTCGGATTTGGAATCCGAGAACGTGCCCACCATGTGACACAATGTAGCACTGTAGGACACAGTGTGTCATGAAAGGGGTTCCGGTGACGGCACTGCTGCGCGCGGTCCGCCGAGAACGCGGGCTGACGCTCGAGGAGTTGGCCGCCGCCACCGGACTGACCAAGAGCTACCTGTCGAAAGTCGAGCGCGAACTCAGCACGCCGTCGATCGCGGTCGCCCTCAAGGTCGCGCGGGCGCTCGACGTCGACGTCGGGCGGCTGTTCTGCGACGGGGCGGCCTCCGAGAAGATCGCCGTCGACCGGGCCGGGCCTGCGCCCGGCGTGCGCTATCGGGCGCTGGGGGCCGCGTTGCTCGGAAAGTCCATGTCGCCGTTTGTCGTTCGTCCGGCCGAGCATGCCGCCGAGGATCCGCATCCCGAGCACGCAGGTCAGGAGTTCGTGTTCGTGCACGCCGGAAACATCGAACTCGAGTACGGGGACCGGACGCTCACGCTCGGCGCCGGCGACAGCGCCTACTTCGACGCGTCGATCAGCCACCGGATCCGGGCGGTGGGCGGCCGATCGGCCGAGGTCGTCGTGGTCGCTACCAGGGACGCGTCGAGCAGGTGACGCCGGTGGTGGCGTTCTGGGTCACCACGACCTTGCCGTCCACAGCGATCTCGCAGTGGAGTTCGGGGGTGGAACCCGAGCCGCAGTCCGGCCAGTGGCACCCGCCACTGGCGTTGACGAACGCCCACTGGTCCGGGTTGGCCAGCGTGGTCGTGTACACGAGCGGCTCCCCCGCGGTGTACACCGCCTGCACGGTGCTCATGTACTGCGCGGAGTTGGCGTCGAAGGCGGATTGGCTCGGCGGATCGCTGTTCATGTACCGGACCTGGCCGGTCAGGTTACCGGTGGTGGTGACGGTGTAGGTGACCTGGTGGCCGGCCGGCTCCGCATGGGAACTCGCAGGTGCAACAACCGCCGTGAAGGCCGTCGCGAAGGCGGCCGCAGCCAACCCGCTGATCGCTTTTCGCACGTTCGTCATGTCGGAAACGGTACCGAATTCGTTACGGACAGCCCGGCCGAAACCGTGTTCACCGGTCGATATGCTCGCGGTCGCCCGCATCGGGTATGAAGCATGCATGACCGACGAATCGGAACCGCCCGGTACCGTCAGCCGCCGCAGGCTGTTGACGACAGGCGCCGTGGCCGCGGCCGGTGTCGGCCTCGGCGCGGGCGTCGGGCTGGGTGCCGGGGCGCTGTTGTGGTCGCACCCGCACGGACCGACGGTCTGGTATCAGCCGGAGCGCACCGGCGCGCCGCCGGTGTCCGGGCTGCACCTGCAGTTCGGCAGGAACGCCGCCACGGAGGTGGTGGTGTCCTGGCACACCACCGAGGCCGTCCGCAATCCGCGCGTCATGCTGGGAACGCCCGCGTCGGGTTTCGGGCGCACCGTGACGGCCGAGACCCGCACCTACCGGGACGCCAAGTCCAACAACGAGGTTCGGGTCAACCACGCCCGCCTGACGAACCTGACCCCCGATTCGGACTACGTTTACGCCGCGGTGCACGACGGCACCGACCCGGTGACCGGGACGGTGCGAACGGCACCGTACGGGCGAAAGTCATTGTGTTTCACCAGCTTCGGTGACCAGTCGACTCCCTCGCTGGACAAGTTGGCCGACGGCGGCTACGGCACCGACAACATCGGGTCGCCGGCGGCCGCCGACACCACGATGGCGATCGAACGCATCGGGCCGTTGTTCAACCTGGTCAACGGCGACCTGTGCTACGCCAACCTCGCCCACGACCGAATCCGCACCTGGTCGAACTGGTTCGAGAACAACACGCGCTCGGCGCGTTACCGACCGTGGATGCCCGCGGCGGGCAACCACGAGAACGAGTTGGGCAACGGGCCGGTCGGTTACGCCGCCTACCAGACGTACTTCGCGGTGCCCGAGTCGGGCGCCGCGGAGGAGTTGCGCGGCCTGTGGTACTCGTTCACCGCGGGCTCGGTGCGGGTGATCAGCCTCAGCAACGACGACGTGTGCTTCCAGGACGGCGGCAACTCCTACGTGCACGGCTATTCCGGTGGCGAACAGAAGCGCTGGCTCGAGCGCGAATTGGCCGACGCGCGACATGACCCGGACGTCGACTGGGTGGTGGTGTGCATGCATCAGACGGCGATCTCGACCGCCAACCACACCAACGGCGCCGACCTGGGCATCCGCGAGCAGTGGCTGCCGCTGTTCGACCAGTACGGGGTCGACCTGGTGGTGTGCGGCCACGAGCACCACTACGAGCGGTCGCATCCGGTGCGCGGGACTCTGGGCACCGAGACGCTCACGCCGAGACCCGTCGAAACGGGCGACGGGATGATCGACGCGACCCTGGGCACGGTGCACCTGGTCATCGGCGGGGGCGGGACGTCGCTGCCGTCCAACGGAATGTTCTTCCCTGACCAGCACTGCCGTGTGGTGATGGGTGTGGGCCCGTTCGATCCCGCGATCGGGCGCAAGGCGCCGATCTATGTGACCGAGGAGGCGCCGTGGTCGGCGTTTCGCGACCGCGACTACCCTCACGGCTTCGCAGCGTTCGAGGTCGACCCGGGCTCCCCCGGCGGCAACACGTCGATCAAGGCGACGCACTACGCGCTGAGCGGGCCGTTCGGCGCGATGACCGTCGTCGACGAATTCACCCTCACCAAGCCCCGCGCGGACAAGCCCTCACCGTAGAACATGGTCGGCTGAACGGGTTGCGACACCGCTGCCGCCGCGTCAGCGCCCCGTCATCGTCGAGCTCCCCATATCAGAACGGCGGGGGTTCCTCGTCGCCGGGGAATTCGTGGGCCCCGAACCCTGACGTGGCCCGGGCTTGTCGGGGGGGTTTGTCGGGCTCGGCGGTTGTGGTTGCGTTCGGTGGTGATTCGGGTGGCGCGGTGTTGGGCGCGGGTGCGGGCGCGCCGCGGCATCATCGCGGTGCGCTCGGCGCAGTAGTCCTGGGGGGTGGGGTCGATTTCGGGGGCGGGACAGCCGCCGACGGCGCGGGCCAGGCTGGGGAACAGCAGTGCGCTGCCGGGGGTGCTCAGCTAGGTGTGCCCGGACGAGGAGGTCAGGATCAGGGTTCCGTCGGGCAGCTGTTTTTCACCCCAGCCCAGGAAGGTTTTGATCAGATGATGGTAGCGACTGGCCAAACGACACATCAGAAATTTTTGGTGCTCGTCGCGCACGCGCGCACAGTGGCGTTGCAACCCCGCCACCTGACCCGGGTGCCCTACGCTAAAGGGCCATGTGGGGAACAGCATGACGGCACCGCCACCACCGCCAGGCTGGTATCCAGACCCCGACGGCGCTAATACTCAGCGATATTTCGACGGGACAAAGTGGACCGATCACCTCGCGCCATCCAACCCGCCGTACGGCCCTGGTCCGTTGTCGCCACCGAACCCACAATCTGAACGACCACGCCAGGCAAAATCTGTGCGGCCATTCGTCATAATGGCGATCGCTGGCCCCGTCATCGCCCTGGTGTCTTTTATCCTTATGCAGCTGGCCTTTGGTGCCGCTGATAGCGGCGGCTCCGGGACGCTATTGTTTCAGATCCTAGGCTTCGTCTTGTTTTTGGTCTGGTTGGCCAGCATCCCCGCGACGATCGTTGGCATCATCGTCGCAATCGTGCGGAGTGTTGGACAGCGTTGAAGCGCCTTGACCCCAACGTGAGTTTTGCACAGGCATTTCAGGTTCGTTGCAAGTCGTTACTATGCCCTCTGCGGAAAGGTTATCGGGGGATAAACCCGTACGGATTGTCGTACGATGCTGGTATGGCGAACGTCGTGACCACCGGTGAGGCGAGAGATGCGCTGCACAAGATCGCCCAACGCTTCGACGCCGGCGAGGGCGAGCCGGTGTACTTCGGCTCACACCGCCGGGCCCAGGGCGTCATCGTCCCCGTGGCGGTGTGGGAGACGCTGCTCGATGCCGCCGAGGATGAGCTCGACGCAGAGCTGGCCCGCGACCGGATCACTCGAGACGATGGACGCCAATTAAGCCGCGCGGAGGTGAACGACGTCTTCGACCGGCTTCGTGCTGGCCGCTCCGCGTGAGCGGAGAAAAACAGCGACCTGCCCGGTATCGGCTTACCTTCGCATTGGACGTTCCGGCCGATCTCGTGGCCGTGCAGCAGGCCGACCCGGCTGCACTGGATGCGGCGCAGGCCATTTTCGATGACCTGGCGCACGGGCGGGTGCAGGGCAAGCTACTCGGTGAGCGGCGCGTCAGCGGCGATCTCACCGGACTTGCACGGGTCAAGTTCGACATCCCAAGCCAGCGGCCTCGACGATTCCGCTTGATTTACCGACAAGTCGATGACGACACCCGCCACGTCATAGCCATCGGGGTCCGCGACGAGCACGCCATCTACCGGACGGCTGTTCACCGAGTCGCGAAGGCCTGATCCCCCGACGCTGGACGCCCGCAGAGCCGATCCTCTATCGACGACTACTTCGAGGGCGGCCGTGACCTCAGCTCGGGGAGCCTTGGGCTTTTTCCGTAGGGCGTCTTCGGCAGAGCTACTACCACGACGATCGTATCGACTAATCTTGACATGATCGAGCTCATTACCATTGAGAAACATTACTTTTCAGTTATAGGCAGCGCACCCATGCTGGCACAATTGCGTAAATGATCCATGGGCTGCCGGCACACCGATTTCACCTTGGTGACAAGGCGGGAATCTACCCCCTTGGCGCTCGGCCGAGAAGGTGGCGCCAGACAGGTGCCGCCGTTAGGCCGGCCGCTTGAACACTTCGCGTTCGAGCCGTGCCAGCCGCTCGGCTATGGTCCCCGACTCACAATGATCTTCGGCGTGGAGTCGATCAACGGCCCATACCCGAATGAGGGTCGACAGCGACATTCCCGCTTTACGGGCGGACTGACTCAGTCGCTCGTGCTCATCGGCTGCCAAGCGCACCGAAACCACGGTCTGACGGCCAAGATTGGGACGGCTGGTCGTGACATGCTCAGGCACCGGGCCACCCTGGTAGGCCTCCGCACGCGCGCCTTCGTCGGCGAGCAAATCATCAATCCGGCTCATTCTTGCTGCTCCTCACTGTAGAGACTCCGGTCCTGCTCATTCGCCATCCAGGCATTGCTGCCCCACCAATCGCCATCGGGGCGCTCATCAGGGTCAGCGTCGGGGGATACCAAAATCACTGTCAGCACCGCTCGTACTGACGGCGAATAACCGATCACCCGAATCGACAGGCCCGACCGGCTGGCCGGGTCAGGCGCTTGCCAGACGGCGTGACGGTCGTTAACCGCCTCATCCGCCCAGGTCGCAGAGATGCCGTGCCGCTCCCCGATGTAGCCGGTCCGCTTACTCCAGTCAACCCGCACGTCAACCCGCACGCCTACAATATACTACGAAAAACTACGATACTGCGGATGCGTCATTCAGGTACAAGACGGCGTTACTCGCCCTCCCGTGCGGTTACCGACATCCGCCGCGACGCTTTAGCTCAAGTACACGTTAGCTCAAGTACACGAGGGGCGGATTCGCTTAGCCAGCATTCGGCCCACGCCCTCCGGTTCCGCACTCAACGGCGCTCAAGTAGACCCACGCACACGGGCCACCTCCCATGTCGCAAACAACACCCCATGCCCTCGCTGACGCTTTTACCAGCAATTTTACCGATTTCTACGGCCAAAAACGACACAGGCACCTCAGGTTTGTCGCAAGTTGGGAATCTACCCTCACCTCTGAGATGCCGGCACGTAACAAACCAGTACGGATTGTCGTACGATATCGTTATGGCGAAGGTTGTGACCACGGGTGAGGCGAGAGATGCGCTGCACAGGATTGCCCAACGCTTCGACGCCGGCGAAGGGGAGCCGGTGTACTTCGGCTCGCACCGCAGGGCTCAGGGTGTCATCGTCCCTGTGGCGGTATGGGAGAAGCTGCTCGAGGCCGCCGAGGATGAGCTTGATGCAGAGTTGGCTCGCGGCCGGCTCGCTCGAGACGATGGACGACACTTGAGCCACGGTGAGGTGAACGAGGTCCTCGACCGGCTTCGCGCTGGCCGCTCTGCGTGAGCGGAGATCAGCAGCGACCCGGCTGTTACCGCCTTACCTTCGCATTGGGCGTTCCGGCCGACCTCGTGGCCGTGCAGAAGACCGACCCGGCCGCATTGGAGGCGGCGCAGGCCATCATCGACGACCTGGCGCACGGGCGGGTGCGGGGAAAGCTACTCGGCGAGCGGCGCGTCAGCGGCGACCTCACCGGACTCGCACGGGTCAAGTTCGATATCCGAAGCCGGCGACCGCAACGATTCCGCTTGATTTATCAACAAGTCGATGAGAGCACTCGCCATGTCGTAGCCATCGGGGTCCGCGATGAGCACGCCATATACCGGACAGCTCTTCGCCGGGTCACGCAGGCCTGATCCCTCAACGATGGAGATCGGCACTGTCCGCAAGCCGACCTCATGTTAACCACGGCTTCGCGGCCTGCCGACAATATCGCTCGGGGATAGCTTCGTGATGTTTACCGCTGGGTATAGACCAACATCCGTGGGATCCCGCCCCATCAACGACTCGCGAGAACGCATTATTGATCGGTCTTGGCGGACCTTGGCCGATCGATATGAACTCGTCAGTCGAACAGGCTGCGCTGGGTGCATTTGTCGCTGAGTTGGTTATGCGCCCACTGCCGGATAGATGCGTCGGGATCGTTGGCCGCCAGCGTCCGCACCAGGTCGTGCTCGCCGTCGACCAGCAGCCTTTCGAAGGCTGTCTTGCGGGGCGTTTTATGTCCCCATGCCAGCGCCGTAGTCATTACGGCGCGCCGCTGATCCGGGTCGAGGTAGTCGACTGCGTGAACGGTTCCAGTCACTATGGCGGCCGCCTCGCGTGCGGGCAGCGACCGCGCGCGATCGAGCGCCTCGCCCGCTGAAACTCGGTGTCGCATCAACACGCGGACGGCGGCCCAGGTCCGTAGCGGCGGCCAAACGTTGCGGTGCGCGGTTGTGGGGGTGTCCGGATGCACCTGGATCGTCCGGCCCGGCCCCGGCGAGTTGGGGCCGTACTCAACCCAGGTGGTGCCGAGCCACCAGTAGGGGTGCCGGTATTGCACCCGGTCCTGCCACAGCAGCACGTCCGCGAGCCGGTCCTGGTCGTCATCGTCGAGAATCCCCGAATCCACTATGCCGGCGATCACGTCGGCGCTCACCCTGTGCCATCGCCAGTCGGTGCACAGCAGCAGAGCCGAGTCGAAGGCACCCGGCTCACCGCCGCAGTGGAGGCGCCGGAATGGATATCACGCTCGATGAGAGCCGGTGTTCCGCTGTGGGGTGAGCCACTGTTCCGTTGGAGGGTGAGCCACTGCGACGTTATCGGGTGAGCCGTGGCACCGTTATGCCGGTCGAGGTTCGAGTATGCGCGCAGCATCGGTGTTGGCGTGGGGACCGGTGCCGGCGGGACGCGTGGTGCCCCGTCCCGCCGGACGCTGGTTAGCCGAGTTGGCTGAAGTGCTTGCGCATCGATTCATCGCAGGTCAGCACGGTGGCGTGAGCGTTGGTGGTGATGCGATCGATGATCGCGGCAATGCTCGACCGCCTGCTGCACCGCTCGGTCGTCATCAACCTAGACGGCGAGTCCTACCGGTTACGCGACCACCACGCCGCCGCGGAAACGCTACGCCGGGCCACCACCGGCACCCGCCAACAACTACACTGACCGCTGCTCACAGGTGAGGAATTTCGGCGAGCACAGCCGGGGATTTTCGATGAGCGCCGTCAAAACACCGCCGGGGCCTCACCGGCGGCCGGCCCCATCAACTCCAGCCGGTGAAAATGGCGCAGCAGGGTGGACTCCGAAGGCGTCCACCCGGTCGCCGTGCGCAGGATGCGAGCCACCTGCGTGGCGGTGCGGGTCGGATTCTCCCGCTTGAGCGACGCGGCCAGCTCCAGCACCTGCGCATCGGTACGCGCCGCCAGCCGCCGCGGTGCGGGCACCAGCGCCTCGAACCCGCCAGCGCGGTAGCGCCGTATCCAGCGGTCCAGCGTCTCCCGCGAGATACGCACCTGGTTGCCGAATGGGTCGGTATGGGTCTGGGCGGCGATCGCGCGCACCAGCTTGCCGCGCTGCTTGGTTGACAACCCCTCATCCAGGGCCGGGCAGATCAGCTGATAGCGGAACAACCCGATCGCTTGGGCCCGCTCGCGGCGCTTGTGCTCCTCCAACGACATCTTCTCGGTTTTCCTCTCCAATCGAAGGCCCTGCCCGAAACCGTTGCCGGGCAGGTGCCTTGGTGAGGATCACCGATCATGCCGCTTGCGCGTCAGGGGCGATTCGTGTTGCGCAGCCTCAGCCCCGTGGTGGCGACCATCGCGGTGCCAGCAGCCGACCACCACTGGCCGCGACCGCCACCTGATCCGGCGTCACCGCGCCCAGCAACCCGCCCGCACCGAAGCGGAACCGGAACGCCACGGTCGCGGTCGCCACCGCGACCAACACATCGCGCCACGCACAACCCGTCCCGTCCGGGATCACCACGT
>NZ_JBYCLC010000065.1:0-7650 GCF_057473685.1 Mycobacterium sp. TH-M116
CGCAGCGGTCCGCGCGCTCGCCCGGACGCGATCACCAAGCTCGTCGGCAAGGAAGATTTGGTGCGGGGTTCAGCCAGTCTGGTCGTCGCGCTGCGCGGCTGCGAGCAGGTCGTCGCGGGCGCGCGCGACGCGAGAGCGGACAGTGCCGATCGGACATCCGCAGACCGAGGCCGCCTCGGCGTAGGACAGCCCGAGCACTTGCGTCAGAACCAGAGCATCCCGGCGATCGGCGTCCAAACCGTCGAGAAGCATCCTGATCTCAACCACGTCTTCGAACCGGGCGGCGCCGGAGCGGCTGTCGAGCAGACCCTCCATGTCGACGACGTGGCTGGTGCGCGGTCGTCTCTGGTTGTGACGGATCTGGTCGATGACGACGCGACGGGCGATGGACAGCAGCCAGGTCCGCGCCGACGAGCGGCCGGTGAAACTCGGCAGTGACCGCAGCGCGCGCAGGAAGGTCTCCTGGGTCAGGTCATCGGCGCTGGCGGGATCGGCCAGGAATGCCACGACGCGCCAGACGTCGCGCTCGGTGGCCTTGATGAAGCTTTCCAGGGCGGCGGAATCGCCGCGGCCGGCGGCCAGCGCCAGCGAGGTGACCTTGTCGTCGTCACCGCGCTCGCCCACGTCGGTTGACACTACTCGGTCATCGACGGGCGTTTCCGCGCGCCGGGCAGCACGATGCGGTCCGCGCGGAGCCCGGTCGGTGCTGCCGGCCGCCTCGGCCGGGTAGCTTGGGCAGGAGAGAGTGGTGAATTTCGCCTGCTCGGGAACTCATGACGCTGGTGCAGCGACTAGCTGTAGTACGGCAAATCGAGGAGGGCCATGACGCTCACAGTTGCGGCTGGGTCCCACGCGCCACAGGCACGCCGGATCGAGCTGGACGTGTCGGGGATGTCGTGCGCCGCATGCGCCGCCCGGGTGGAGAACAAGCTCAACAAGGTCGACGGCGTGCAGGCGTCGGTGAATTACGCCACCCGGGTCGCCACCATCGACGCCCAGGAGGGGGTCGTCACCGAGGACCTGTGTGAGGTGGTGCGCCGGGTCGGATACGAGGCTGCGCCGCGGTCGCACCGGGCGGTGGACCGGGTCGACCCGGATGAACTGCACGCCCGTAGCCTGCTGCGGCGACTTCTGGTCGCCGCGGTCCTGTTCATGCCGCTTGCCGACCTGTCGGTGGTGTTCGCCGTCGTGCCCAGCATGCGCTTCCCGGGATGGGCATGGGTGCTGACCGCGCTTGCTGCGCCGATCGTGACCTGGGCGGCCTGGCCGTTCCACCGCGTCGCGCTGCGCAACGCCAGGCACGGCACCACCTCGATGGAGACACTGATCTCGTTGGGAATCACCGCCGCCACGGTGTGGTCACTGAGCACCATTTTCGGCACCAGCCGGCACCGCGAGGTTCATGGGGTGTGGCAGGCGGTGCTGTCCAGCGACGCCATCTATCTGGAAGTGGCCGCCGGTGTCACGGTGTTCGTGCTCGCCGGGCGTTATTTCGAGGCACGCGCGAAATCGAGGGCGGGCAGTGCGTTGCGCGCCCTCGCGGCACTGAGCGCCAAGAATGTCACCGTCGTGCTGCGCGACGGCAGCGAGATGGTCATCCCCGCCGACGAACTCAAAGAGCAGCAGCGCTTCGTCGTCCGGCCGGGGGAGACGATCGCCGCAGACGGCCTGGTGGTGGATGGCACCGCAGCGATCGACATGAGCGCGATGACCGGGGAGGCCAGACCGGTGCGCGCACACCCGGGGGCCAGCGTGATCGGCGGCACGATCGTCTGCGACGGCCGGCTCATCGTCGAGGCAGCCGCCGTCGGCGCCGACACCCAGTTCGCAGGAATGGTCCGCCTGGTCGAGGAGGCGCAGGCGCAGAAAGCCGATGCACAACGGCTGGCCGACCGCATCGCCGCGGTTTTCGTCCCCGTGGTCTTCGCCATCGCGGCGCTGGCGGCGGCGGGCTGGGCGCTCGCCGGCGCCGGACCCGACCGCGTGTTCTCCGTCGCCCTGGCCGTGCTGGTGATCGCCTGCCCGTGCGCGCTGGGGCTGGCCACACCTACGGCGATGATGGTGGCCTCGGGGCGCGGTGCCCAGCTGGGCATCTTCCTGAAGGGCTACCGGGCGCTGGAGACCATCCGCGCCGTCGACACCGTGGTGTTCGACAAGACCGGGACGCTGACCACCGGCCGGCTCGCGGTGACCGATATCGTCGCCGCGGACGGATGGGATCCCGCCGACGTGCTCGATCTGGCGGGCGCCGTCGAGGCCGCCTCCGAGCATGCGGTGGCGACGGCGATCGTGGCGGCCACCGACGCTCGCTCACCGGTTGTCGACTTCGCGGCAGTCGCCGGGCGGGGGGTCACCGGGACCGTTGGCGAGCGTCGGGTCACGGTCGGACGCCCGGCCTGGGTGTCGGGCCGCCTGCCGGTTCCCATCGCCATCGAAAGAACGCGACGTGACGGCGAGGGTCGCGGCGAGACAGTGGTTTTCGTCTCCGTCGACGAGACGGTTTGCGGCGCGATCGCCGTTGCCGACGCCGTCAAGGACTCTGCGGCCGACGCGGTCGCTGCGCTGCATCAGCGCGGGCTGCGCACGGTGCTGCTCACCGGGGACAACGCGGCCGCCGCGGGCGCGGTGGCGGCACAGGTCGGGATCGACGAGGTGATCGCCGAGGTGCTGCCCGAAGGCAAGGTCGATGTCATCGAGCAATTGCGGGACCGTGGCCGGGTTGTCGCGATGGTCGGGGACGGGATCAACGACGGACCCGCCCTGGCGTCCGCAGACCTGGGACTGGCCATCGGACGCGGTACCGACGTGGCGATCGAGGCCGCCGACATCATCCTGGTCCGCGACAGCCTCGACATCGTGCCGCAAGCGCTCGATCTTGCCCGGGCCACTCTGCGGACCATCAGGATCAACATGGTGTGGGCGTTCGGGTACAACATCGCCGCGATACCGATCGCCGCGGCCGGACTGCTGAATCCACTCATCGCGGGCGCGGCGATGGCGTTCTCGTCGTTTTTCGTGGTGTCCAACAGCCTGCGGCTGCGCAACATCGGCACGTCCGGCGAACCCGCGGCATCAGTCGTCAGCGGCGGTTCCGCGACAGCTCCTTGAGCATCGCATTGTAGGCGTCGAGGTCGTCGTCGTAGGCAGCCTCGGCGTGGCGGTCGCTCCGCGACGCGGCGCGCCGATCCTGCTGCGCCCACTGTGTCACCAATGCGATGATCACCACGAGAATGGGCAGTTCGCTTGAGCCCCAAGCGATCGCGCCACCCATATGTTGGTCGCCGATGATGCTGGACAGCCACGGCAGGTCGACGTACGAGTAGAAGCGGCCGCCGACGGTCGACGTCATCGTCATCAGCGCGATACCGAAGAACGCGTGAAACGGCATCACCGCGAACAGCACGCCCAGCCGGCCGATGAACGGTAGCCGGCGTGGACCCGGATCGACGCCGATGAGGCCCCAGAAGAACAGGTATCCGGTGATCAGGAAGTGGAGGCTCATGAACTCGTGGCCCCAGTGGTAGCGCACGAGTGTGTCGAAAATCGGCGTGAAGTAGACGACGTACAAGGAGCCGACGAAGAGCACAAAGGCGGTGACCGGGTGGGAGATGAATCTCGTGACTGGTGAGTGCACCAGCCACACCAGCCATTCTCGAGGGCCCGGGGGACGACCGCTGCCTGCCGCCGGGAGTGCCCGCAACGCGAGGGTGACCGGGGCTCCCAGCACGAGGAACACCGGGATGAACATGTTGTCGGCCATGTGCTCGCCCATGTGAACGCTGAACATCGCCGAGCCGTATGCCCGCACACCCGACCCCGTGAAGAACACCAGCGCCAGACAGCCGATCAGCCAGCCGGCCGACCGTCCCGGAGGCCAGGTGTCGCCGCGCCGCCGCAAGCGCACCACCCCGGCGACGTAGAGCACCGCCAGGACGAGTGCCGCCGTGCCCATGAACGTGTCGAATCTCCAGAACGTCACCAGCCGCAAGGCACTCGGCGGGCGGGGGAGCTCATAGCCGAGAAAGACATCCCACCCGGTGAATGTGTGCGCCAGCAACCCCGGGGCGGTCTGGACCGCCATGGCGGAGACTGCGGCCACTGCCGTGATGCTTGCCAGCGCACCCGCCAACGCGGTTGCGCGGCCCGCGCCACGGCGGCCGGCCCGCGATCTGATGAGGACCGCCAGGTCTGCGAGCCAGACCAGGGCCAGCGCGACCGCGCCCAGCAACGCCAACCGCCCGTAGTCGGAGCCGGTCGGAGAAGTCGGGGGCAGCATCACCGACAGCAGAAGCGCGCCGTAGAGCAGCGCGACGGCCCCGCTGGTCAGTTCGAGCAGCAGCACCCGCCGCTGCAACGAGCCGCTCGGTGGCGCCAGCATGGCGCATACCTTCATTCCGGTGAGCACACCGACGGCAACTGCGAAGACGATCACCGCGCTGGTCGCGTAGTCGTGGTTCGGCCCCTGCCCGGCGTTGCCGCTGACCGGCACGGCGATCACGCCGACCAGCGAGGGAATCAGCAGCACCACATGCCACACCCAGCGCACAGTGAGCCGCAGCGCCAACGCGGCAACACCAGAAAATATGGCGACGGCGATCCAGCTCCGCGCCATCTCCGAGGCGCCGAGGGCGACGCCGAACGCCTCGGGGCCGGCCAGCCGGGAAACCGCGATCCCCGAGTCGTCGGCCGCCTGGATCGGGATCATCGCCGCTGCGGAGACCAGCCACACCAATGCCACTCGCTCGGCAAAGCGATGGAGACCGAACGAGTCGGCGTCCAGGACGCCCCGGTCATCGGGGTGTGCCGTCGTGACGATGTAGACGAGGGCGCCGATGACCAGGGCCCCGGACAGTGTGGCGGTGAAATAGCCGACCGTCTCCGCCAGCGTGGTCACCCAGCCGGGGAACGAGTCACCCGTCGCGACGAAGCGTCGGTCTCCCGATGCCACGGTGTAGCCGGCGGTCGCGCCCACCATGGCGAGATAGCCGGCAAGTAGCGCGAATCCGCCCGCGCGTCGTGAGGCCGCTCGACTCTTGCCCATCGTCGTCGCCTTCCGCCGCCCGGCAAACTGTGACGACAAGTCTACGACTTTTGGTAGTACAAGAGGGGGTTCCGGTGCGATGCGTCAGGCGGCGGAGCCGTCCGTCGGATAGAGATGCCCGCGGCGCCGCCCCCGAGTGGCGTTTGCGGGTAACACGAGATCGTCGCCTGGTGCCGGCACCGCGTCCGACCGGGGACTGGGCTCGGGTCGAAGTGCTGCGCGCCAGACGAGCAGCGCCAATGCGGTGCCGACGAGAACCGGCAGGTGGGTCAGAATCCGCAGGAGGGTCACCGCACCCGAGGTCAGGTCGTTGATGACGAATCCAGCGAGGACGGAGCTGAAAACCGCCAGGACCGCGGCCAGCCCGGACGCGGCTGCCGGACGTAACGCCGCAACGATCATCGCCACGCCCAGCGCGGCCGTCCAGGCGGTCGACTCGTGGAGCAGGTGGCCGTGGGTCGGCATTCCCACGTCGGCGCCGAACCCCTGCGCGGCGCCCAGTCCGATCTGCAGCGCGCCCACCACCCCGAGCGCCCACCGCGGCCCCGCCACCGCGGCCCACACCTGAAGGCGGGTCCGGGTCGGGGTCCGGTCGCGCGGCGTCGGCGCGGCGACGACCTGCGATCGGCCGACGAGCCGGCGCAACTGCTGGGTCTGCTCGACGGCCCGGGAATACCAGTCGCGGCAGCCGGCGCACGACGCGACGTGCTCGTCGACCCGCGATGCGGGGACGGGTTCGCGTTCCCCGTCGATCCGCGCCGACAGCGCCTCGCGCGCGACGTCACAGTTCACGTATCAATAGTCGCGCACGCTCACCTTTTTGTTCCCGCCGGGCAACGGGCCCGGGCGCGCGCCCGCTAGGCCGCCGACTCGGGCTCGGTGAGCTCGTCGAGGTCGGGCAGCGGGCGGCGGCAGATCTCGGCGGCCTCGTCGGCGGGCACGCCGAACATCACCAGCACGTCGCGGGTCACGCGATCGGCCGCCTCGCCGCCGTCGCGTTCGGGCTGGTCGTACAGCAGTTGGCCGAGACCCATCAGCGCACCGCCGGCCGCCGCCAGGGCGAGCGCGGGGTCGTCGACGCCGAACCGGCCGGCGCGCATCCCGGCCTCGATATCGCGCAGAGCGCGTGGGGCCAGGCCGCGGTCGGCCGAGATCAGCTTCAGCCCGGTGTTGAGCAGCACCTTGCACGTTTCCGGGCGCCGCCAGAACATCCGCCCAACCAACCGGAAGCTTCGGGCGAACGTCTCGGCCGGGTCCTCGCCTTCGGCGGACAGCTTGTCGAGCACCGCGCCGAGATCGTCGAGCGCCTCGTTGACCGCGGCCTGAAACAGCTCTTCCTTGCTGTCGAAGTGGTTGTAGAACGACCCCATCCCGACGTCGGCGGCCTGGGTGATCTCCAGCACCGGCACGTTCAGCTTGCCGGCGGCGACGAAGGCCTGCCCGGCGCGGATGAGCGCCGCGCGGGTGCGCATCTTGCGCCGCTCCAGACGGTTGTCGGCGGCGGGTCGCGCCTCGGTCATGAGCCGAGATTAGCAGAGAACATCACTTTTGATGATTTCGTCAAAAACTATTGACTGAGGTTGTCCTCGTAAGTGATGATTTCGTCAGTCAACTCCAGGAGAAGCCGTGACACCGCACGTCGACGCCCACAAAGACCTGCACAGCCTGCAGGGCGCCCGCCGGGGGGAGCATCCCGGGCGCTCCGGGAACCCGGTGATCAAGGTGCGCGATCTGGCCTGGCTGGAATTCGAGAAGCCGGACCTGAACCGCGCGCAGGCCTTCGCGCGGGCGTTCGGGTTCACCACCGTGCTGCACACCGCCGACGAGTTGCACCTGAGGGGAACCGACGCGGGCTCGCCGTGCGTGCTCGTCCGGCGGGGGCCACGCTCGCGGTTCGTGGGGCCGGCCTTCGCCGCCGCCGACAGGGCCGACGTCGAGCGGCTCGCCGCGGCCGCGGGCGCGCGCGTCGGCCCGTTGCCCGAGGCGATCGGCGGCGTCGGGGCAGAGCTGACCGACCCCCGGGGGATTCCCGTCCGGGTCGTCGCCGGGACGACCGCGCTGGCCGAGTTGCCCGCCCAACGGCCGCACAGCTTCAACTTCGGCCGCGAGCTGTTGCGCGCCAACAGCACTCAGCGCCCGCCGCGCGAGCCGGCCGGGGTGCGGCGGTTGGGCCACCTCGTGCTGCAGAGCACTGCCTTCCTGCGCTCACTCGACTGGTACCTCGACCATCTCGGCTTCATCGTCAGCGACTTCCTCTACTACCCGGGCCAACGCGAGCGCGGCCCGACGATGAGCTTCCTGCGCTGCGACCGCGGCCCGACACCCACCGACCACCACACCCTGGCCCTCGTGCTCGGCCCCGCGGACCGCTACGTGCACTCGGCCTACCAGGTGTGCGACCTGGACGCGATCGCGGCCGGCGGGGAATACCTGCGCGAAGCGGGGTACCGGCGGTCCTGGGGGATCGGCAGGCACATCCAGGGCAGCCAGATCTTCGATTACTGGCGCGATCCCGACGGGTTCCTGGTCGAGCACTACAGCGACGGCGACATGTTCGACAACACGCTGGAGCCCGGGTGGGCCCCGTTGACCGCCTCCGGTCTTGCCCA
>NZ_JBYCLC010000066.1:0-7190 GCF_057473685.1 Mycobacterium sp. TH-M116
CCGCCATGGCCTGCTCGGCGCCCGCATTCGGGTTACTCGTCTGTGGCGGGGAGTCGAACGGGACCAGCTGCGAGGCGGTCAACGACGAGGCGAGGTAGCCATACATGGCGGCAGCGTCCTGCGCCCACATCTCCAAGTACTGCGCTTCGGTGGCCGCGATCGCCGGCGTGTTCTGCCCGAAGAAGTTGGTCGCGATCAGCGTCAGCAGCAAAGACCGGTTCGCGGCGATCACCGGCGGCGGCACCGTCATCGCGAACGCCGTCTCGTAGGCGCCCGCGGCCGCCCTGGCCTGATTGGCGGTCTCCTCAGCGCGGGCAGCCGCCGCACTGAGCCACATCACATACGGCGCGGCGGCCGACATCATCGAGGCCGATGCCGGCCCCACCCAGGGTCCACCGGTCAATTCCGTGGTCACCGAACCGTAACCGGTTGCGGCAGCACCGAGTTCGGCCGCCAACCCGTCCCATGCCGAGGCGGCCGCCATCATCGGCGCCGAACCTGGGCCCATGTACATGCGACCGGAATTGATTTCGGGCGGTATCGCCCCGAACTCAAACACCGCGCCCTCCCTTATTGGGCCGTGGTCGTCGGGCGACCCCAACGTTCGAACAAGGACTGGACGAGGCCGCGGTCATGCGTTCGTCACATTCGCCGCTTCCGCCGCCGAGTCCGTGGAGTTCTTCGCTGCACCTTTGCAGTCGGCAAATCCAGTCGCGAGGCAAGCCGAACACGTTGGCGTGTTGTTTCGCGGCGGCGGACTTGCGAACCCTCAACGGGATTCCCATGAGACCGGTCACGAGCAACGCGCGCATCCTGTTCGGACACCCCCATAGTCAGCAACCGAGCGACAGCTCGCTTACGGGCCGACCTGTCGCTCGGCACAGACATTAAACCGTTATACGCGGGACGCCCAACGGAGACGCCAACTGTTCATTGCCCGCCGACCACTGTTCACTCGAAGTCAACGGCCGTTCATGTGCCGTTTGCTCGGCTGTTGACTGAGCGGACAGTGCCGTCAACCCTCCTCGAGGATGAGCGCCATTTCCGGACAGGAGGCCACACCCTCGCGTGTCAGCTCCTCGTCCTCGGGCCGCACCTCGTGCTCTTCGAGGATCGAATAGCCCGAGTCGTCGATCGGGAATAACTCGGAACTGACGGCGTAACACTGTGCGTGCCCTACGCATTTCGACTTCTCGAGACGAACCTTCACCTGAGTTCCTTCTTCGGCGGCTCCGACAAGCACACCAGGTCGGATTGACAACTCGCTAGGTAGATTAGTCGGTCGGTAGGGTCAGGTGGATGGCCGCACAGACGCGCGCCGCTTGAGCACGGCATTGCGCCCGAAAACGAATCGGTGCGTCGCCGGCGCGCTGCATGCACAATTGGCTCGGCCAGTAGCCTCGCCACATCGGACGATCACCAAGACAGATAGGCGGACACCAGGTCGCATGAGCATTCTCGACGACTGGCAGCCTGGCTGCTCCCCCATGCCGCGGCTGGAATACTCGACGTTGCCGATGGCTGAGGACCGGGGTGCCGGATGGAAGGCCTTGCGCGATGCCGGGCCGGTCGTCTACATGAACGGCGCCTACTACCTGACCCGCCGCGAGGACGTGCTGAGGGCACTGCGCGAGGCGAACCTCTTCTCGGCCCAACTGGCGCTGCAACCTCCCGGCAGCCCCGTTCCGGTGTTGCCGTCGGCGTTCGACCCGCCCGAGCACACCCGCTACCGCAAGATTTTGCACCCTTACTTCAGCCCGGAAGGCCTGAGCAAGTCGCGGCCCGTGCTGGAACGCCACGCCAGAGACATGATCGCAGGACTGGCGGGCCGGGGCGAATGCGAGGTGATGGCCGATTTCGGACGCCTCTATCCCTACCAGGTGTTCATGGATCTGTACGGGTTGCCGCTGACCGACCGCGACCGCGTGATCCGCTGGAAGGACGCCGTGGTGGCCGGCCATTCCGAGGGCGACGAGCTGTACGACTATTTCGCCGACGTCATCCGGCGACGCCGCACGAGCCCGGGCTCGGACTTGTTGACGCAGATCATGACCGGACCGGGCGAGCTCACCGACCTCGAACTGCTGGGCATGACGCACCTGCTGATCCTGTCCGGCCTGGACACCGTGGCCGCGGCGATCGGCTTCTCGTTGTTCGAACTGGCCCGCAGACCGCAGCTGCGCGGTGAGCTTCGCGAAAATCCAAAGCAAATAAGGGTTTTCATCGAAGAAATTGTCAGGCTCGAGCCGTCGGCGCCGGCCGCGGCCCGGGTCACCACCGACTTCGTCAAGGTGGGCGGCATGACGCTGCCCCCGGGCACACCGGTCCGGCTGTGCACGGCCGCCATCAACCGCGACGGCAGCGACCAGACCTCCACCGACGAGCTGGTCGTGGACGCCACGATGCATCGGCACTGGGGGTTCGGGGGCGGACCGCACCGCTGCCTGGGCTCCCACCTGGCACGGATGGAACTGACCATCATCGTCGGCGAGTGGCTCAGGCAGATTCCCGACTTCGACCTCCCCGACGGCTACGTCCCGGCGATCCCATTCCCGTCGAAAACCTTCGCGCTCACGTCATTGCCGCTGCGCTGGGACTGACCATGAGTACGCGCGCAGAACATCAGTCGGGTGCATTCCGGCTGCCGCGGCTGGAGTACGCGACCTTACCGCTCAGCACAGACCGCGGCGCCGGCTGGAAGGCGCTGCGGGACGCCGGTCCGGTCGTGTACATGAACGGCCACTACTACCTGACCCGACGCGAGGACGTGCTGGCTGCGCTGCGCGACCCCGCGCTCTTCTCGGCACGACTGGCGCTGCAACCCCCCGGCAGTCCGGTGCCGGTGGTGCCGCTGGCGTTCGACCCGCCCGAGCACACGTTCTACCGCACGATCCTGGACCCCTACTTCAGCCCGCAGGCGGTGGGCAGATCCCGGCCCGTGCTGCAGCGCCACGCCGCCGAGATGATCGCGGAGCTGGCCGGCCGAGGCGAATGCGAGGCGATGGCCGACTTCGCCCGCCTTTACCCGTTCCAGGTGTTCATGGACCTCTACGGGCTGCCACCCGAGGACCGGGACCGCGTGATCGGGTGGAAGGACGCCGTGGTCGCCGGCAGATCCGCGGCGGGCCAGGGCGAGGAGTTGCTGGGGTATTTCGCGGACGCCATCGAGCGACGCCGCGGCAGCCGGGGCGCCGACATGCTGTCGCAGATGATGCACGGGCCCGGCGAGCTCAGCGACCTCGAACTGCTCGGCACGGTCTTCCTGCAGATCCTGGCCGATTTGGACGTGGTGGCGGCGGCGATCGGGTTCTCGCTGTTCGAGCTGGCGCGACGACCCACGCTGCGCGCCCAGTTGCGCACGGACGCCAGGCAGGTCAGAGCGTTCATCGAGGAGGTCGTCCGGCTCGAACCCTCGGCGCCGGTGGTGGCCCGGGTCACCACCGACTATGTCAAGGTGGGCGGGATGACGCTGCCCCCGGGGACCTCGGTGCGCCTGTGCATCGCCGCCATCAACCGCGACGGCAGCGACGAGACGTCCAGCGACGACCTGGTGATGGACGGAAAACTGCACCGGCACTGGGGTTTCGGCGGCGGACCGCACCGCTGCCTGGGCGCCCACCTGGCCCGGCTGGAGCTCACCGTGATCGTCGGCGAGTGGCTCCGGCAGATCCCGCACTTTCACCTGCCACCCGGCTACACCCCGGAAGTCGAATTCCCGTCGAAAGCGATCGCGCTGAAATCGCTGCCGCTGCGCTGGGACTGACCCGGGCACCTGCGCGTTCGGGCCGGCAATGCAAGATTGGTGTGCCATCACGACCCGAGAAACCCCCGAGCAAGCGGAGATCAGCGCATGAACGCTCCCGACGAAGGCCAGCCCGGCTCGTTTTACCTGCCGCGCCTCGAGTACTCGACGCTGCCGATGGCCGAAGACCGCGGCGTAGGGTGGAAGACGTTGCGCGACGCCGGTCCCGTGGTGTTCATGAACGGTCACTACTATCTGACCCGCCGGGAGGACGTGCTGGCCGCACTGCGCAATCCGAAGGTGTTCTCCTCACGGTTGGCGCTGCAACCCCAGGGCAGCCCGCTGCCGGTGGTGCCGCTGGCATTCGACCCGCCAGAACACACCCGCTACCGCAAGTTCTTGCAGCCATATTTCAGCCCGCACGCACTCAGCAGATCCCGGGTGGCGCTGGAGCGCCACGCCACCGAGTTGATCGGGGCGTTCGCCGGCCGGGGCGAATGCGAGGCGATGGCAGACCTCGCCCGCCTGTACCCGTTTCAGGTCTTTCTGGACCTCTACGGCCTACCTCTGGAGGACCGGGACCGGATGATCGCCTGGAAGGACGCGATCGCAGCCGACAAGCCCTACCTCACGCCGGAGGATCTGGCCGAGAGCGGCAAATTGCTGACATATCTCGCCGAGACCATCCAGCGGCGTCGGGAGAATCCCGGTTCTGACATGTTGTCGCAGCTGATGACCGGCCCGGGCGAATTCACCGACCTCGAGCTGTTGGGCATGACCCACCTGCTGGTGCTTGCGGGCTTGGACACGGTCACCGCAGCGATCGGGTTCGCCTTGTACGAACTGGCGCGCAGGCCGCAGCTGCGCACCCAACTCCGCGACAACCCCAAACAGATCAGGGTCTTCATCGAGGAGATCGTCCGCCTGGAGCCATCGGCGCCGGTGGCGCCCCGGGTGACCACGGAAGTCGTCACCGTCGGCGGCATGACGTTGCCCGCGGGCACGCCGGTGCGGTTGTGCATGGCCGCGATCAACCGCGACGGCAGCGACGGCATGTCCACCGACGACCTGGTCATGGACGGAAAGGTGCACCGGCACTGGGGTTTCGGCGGCGGGCCGCACCGTTGCCTGGGCTCGCACCTGGGCCGGATGGAACTGACGGTGGTCGTCGGGGAATGGCTCAACCAGATCCCCGACTTCGCGCTACCCGCAGACTACACTCCCGAGATCGCATTCCCGTCAAAGACGTTCGCACTCAAGGCATTACCGCTTCGCTGGGACTGACCTGACCGCCCGACGCAGCCCCCGCGAACTACTTGCGGACCTCGGTCGCCGCTACCTGAACGAACACGCCGGTGTCCTCGGCCATCAGCAGGCCACGGCCACGGGGCAGCGGACCCCCCTTCATCTTGCCGCGGATGAAACCCTCGTCGGGGTCGGCGTCCATCACGAGCAGCGGCGCATTCGCCTGGTGCAGCGCCCGCAACATCGGGTCGCTGCCCGCCGACGACCAGCCGCCGAACGAGCGGGTGACGATCACGTGCAGGCCCACGTCGGCGGCCCTGGTCACCCACGGAACGACCTTGTGCAGCGGCGAGTCGAATCCCGTCGGGAGTTGCTGAATGTCGTCGACGATCAAGAAGATCTCCGGACCGCTCCACCATGACCGCGACAGCAGTTCCTCGGCGGACAAACCGGCTGGTGGCTCGCGTCCCGCCAGCACCTCGGCCAGTTCGCCAATGATGGCCTGCACGCCGTCGAGGTTGTAGGCGAACCTCTCCACGTAATCGGAGCCCAGTGCGGTCAACAGTTGACGGCGCGGGTCGACCAGCCAGACCTGGGCCGAACGTTGCGACGTGGCAGACGCGCTGCTGGCGCCCGGATCATACAGTCGCCCGATCTCGGCCATGATGGTGGCCATCGTGGTGGTCTTCCCGCATTCGCGCCGCCCCGTCACCATCAGGTGCGAGTTCTCGGCGAAATTGAGGTACACCGGGTTGAGGTCCAGTTCCGAGATGCCCCAGGCGATCCCGCCGGCACCCACGCCCTGGCGGGTGTCCCGGGCGGCCAGCTCCCGCACCTGCTGGACGCCGAAGGTGGCCGGCAGCCGCCGCACCGGCGGGGCCTGACCGCTCGTGATTCTGCTGACCGCTTCGACGATGCTGTCGGACTCGAACACGTTGCTGGGCGTGCCGGCCAGCGCGGGCCGGGCCACCAGCGTGTGCAGACCCGACTGGGGGTCGGCGTCGAGGCGGATGTAGTTGACCGCGACCATGCCGCGGCCCGGCTTGACCGGCACCTCCTTGGCGAACCGGGAACGCACCAGCTTGGCGTCTTCCACGGCCGCCAGCCGCAATTCGACGCGCGAACCGAAACCGCTGCGCACCGGCGGGCGCAACTCCGATTCGCGGTCGGCGGTGACGATCACATGGACACCGAACGAGGGTCCCTGGTTGATGATCAGGTTGACCTGCTCGATGAGGACTTCGTTCTCCTCGGCGAGCGCCCGGTAGTTGTCGATCACCAGGTAGACATCGCCGAACACATCGGGCACCGGCCCGGGGGCACCACCGAACTTACGGCGCCGGAACACCTCCATCGAGGGAATCCCGTATTCGAGGAACGTACGCTTTCGGTCACGCACCAGCGCCAGCAACTCGGCCACGGTACGGCGCACGCCGTAGGGATCCGTCGGGCCGACCACCTCACCGACGTGGGGCAGCTGTGCGATCGTGGTCAACGCGGTGCTGCTGTAGGCCAGGCAGTAGAACTGGACCTGCTCGGGGGTGTGGGTCATCGCAGCGGCGCAGATCAACGTCTGCAGCGCCGTGGTCTTGCCCGAACCGCCGGCGCCGAGGATCAGTACGTTGGCGCCGGGGCCCGAGGTATCGACCGTCCACGGCGGCTGGTCGTGCTTGAACGGACGGTCGATGATTCCGAGCGGGAACACCAGGTCCTGCGCCGTCCCGTAGTCCTGCTGCCACGGGTGCCCGAGGAACCGGTTGACCAGCACGTCGATCGCCGTGGCCTGGTTCAGCGGTGGCTGCCACAGCCGGTAGGGCTCGAACGGGATCTTGCGCAACTGGTCGATGATCACGGTACCGATCTTCGGTACCCGGATTCCCTCTTCGTCTTCCTCCTCGGCCTCGATGGGCATCGCCACGTGGGCCGACTCACCGTTCGTCGGGATCGCGACCTGATCCGGCCCCCCGACGCTGACCTCGAGCGGGGTGAAGGAGTTGGTGAACAGTTGCGGGCGTACGTAGTCGATGCTGTGCACCAGCCTGGGCGCTTCGTCGCCGTCGATCGTGACACCGCGGGGGATGAAGTCGCGCCACAGGAACTCCGCCTGGAACCGGACCGTGTCCTCGAGGCTCCGGCGGAAGTAACCCAGACCCGCCTGGGCCGGCAGGTTCACTGCGTTGGGCACACCGGCCGCCTGCGCCGC
>NZ_JBYCLC010000067.1:0-20334 GCF_057473685.1 Mycobacterium sp. TH-M116
CACGTCATCGTGCCGGCCAGCGTCAGGGCCTCGCCGATCGCTCTGAGCACCGCCATGAATTCCTCCGTCCGGTCGCGACCGTCCGTGCATCCCAATCCATACCCCTTAGGGGTATTGATTCAACGTCGCCGCGGAAGGGCAACTCTCATTGCGCGAATTCGATCTCCGAATCCCGCACCGGAAAATTGGGGCCCGCCGCGCGCTCCGCATTCCTGGGAATGGCCATCCGCGAGCGTGGACGCCCCCGTGCCGGGCATGTGACCCGTTCTTCGGCGGGCAAGTGCCCGACACACCGGTCTCCCACCACTGCCACAGACGTAACAGAGGGCACACTGGTAACAACAGAGTTTTTTGGCGAGACGCCCAGGAGGGTATGGCCGTGTACCGAGTCTTTGAAGCGCTGGACGAACTGGCCGCCATTGTCGAAGAAGCCCGCGGTGTGCCGATGACCGCCGGCTGCGTGGTGCCCCGCGGCGACGTGCTCGAACTGGTCGACGACATCAAGGACGCGATCCCGGGCGAACTGGACGACGCCCAGGATGTCCTCGACGCGCGTGACTCGATGCTGCAGGAAGCCAAGGACCACGCCGAATCCATGGTGAGCTCGGCGAGCACCGAATCCGAATCGATGCTCAACCACTCCCGCGCGGAGGCCGACCGGCTCCTGTCCGACGCGAAGGCGCAGGCCGACCGGATGGTGAGTGAGGCCCGACAGCACAGCGAACGGATGGTCGGCGAGGCCCGCGAGGAAGCGGCGCGCATTGCAGCGGCCGCCAAGCGCGAGTACGAGGCCAGCGCCAGCCGGGCCCAGGCTGAATGCGACCGGCTGGTCGAGAGTGGCAACCTCTCGTACGAGAAGGCTGTGCAGGAGGGCATCAAAGAACAGCAGCGACTGGTCTCCCAGAACGAGGTGGTGCAGGCGGCCAAGGCCGAGTCCGCCCGGCTCATCGACACCGCCCACGCCGAGGCCGACCGGCTCCGGGGCGAGTGCGACATCTACGTAGACAGCAAGCTCGCCGAGTTCGAGGAATTCCTCAACGGCACGCTTCGCTCCGTGGGCCGCGGACGCCACCAACTGCGGACGGCGGCGGGCACCCACGACTACGCCACCCGCTAACCGCATCGGCGTGCCGCGGCAAACGCCGGTTCAGCCCTGCGCTGCACGGTCGGCGCCGTAGGATTTCGGGTATGACGCGGCAGTACAGCACCACGGCGCACCGCCGTCGGGGTTCGCCCTTGACGCTGGACATCACACCGCTCGGCCGGCGCCCGGGAGCGATGGTCACCCTGCGCGACACCGTGCCCAGCTCCTCGCGCATCGGGCTGGACATGATCGCGATCGAGCGGGGCGCACCGCTGGAACTGGATCTGCGGGTCGAATCGGTGTCGGAGGGAGTGTTGGTGACCGGAACGGTCACCGCGCCCACCACCGGGGAGTGCTCCCGCTGCCTGGGCGCGCTCGACGGGCGCATCCAGGTCGCCCTGACCGAGCTGTTCGCCTACCCGGGCAGCACCACCGAGGCGACCACCGAAGAAGACGAGGTCGGCCGCATCGTCGACGACACGATCGACCTCGAGCAGTCCGTGGTCGACGCCGTCGGTCTGGAGCTGCCGTTCTCGCCGGTGTGCCGGCCCGACTGCCCGGGGCTGTGCCCCGCATGCGGCGTCTCCCTGGCCGCCGATCCGGACCACCACCACGACCGTATCGACCCGCGGTGGGCCAAGCTGACCGAGATGCTGTCTCCCAGGCCGGACGCCACGCGGGGTGAGCGTTGACCTCGCGGCAAGACCTGCTCGACGCGCTGGGCGTCGACCTTGCCGATGAGTTGCTCGAGCTGGCGTTGACCCACCGTAGCTACGCCTACGAGCACGGCGGCCTGCCGACCAACGAGCGTCTCGAATTCCTCGGGGACGCCGTTCTGGGCCTGACCGTCACCGACGAGCTCTTCCATCGCCACCCCGACCGGTCGGAGGGGGACCTGGCCAAATTGCGTGCCAGCGTCGTCAACACCCAGGCGCTGGCCGACGTCGCGCGCAACCTGACCGGCGAGGGCCTCGGGGCCCACCTGTTGTTGGGCCGCGGCGAGGCGAACACCGGCGGGGCCGACAAGTCGAGCATCCTGGCCGACGGCATGGAATCCCTACTGGGCGCGATCTACCTGCAACACGGAATCACCACGGCGCGCGACGTGATCGTGCGGCTGTTCGGTGCGCTGCTGGACGCCGCGCCGACGCTGGGAGCCGGACTGGACTGGAAGACCAGCCTGCAGGAGCTGACCGCTGCACGTGGGCTGGGCGCGCCGTCCTACGTGGTGACCTCCACCGGCCCGGACCACGACAAGGAATTCACCGCGGTGGTCGTCGTGATGGAGATCGAATACGGGTGGGGCACCGGGCGCTCCAAGAAGGAGGCCGAGCAGAAGGCCGCGGCAGCGACCTGGAAAACGCTGGATGCGCGCGACACCTCGGGGAAAACGCCCTTCTAGATGCCCGAATCAGATTCCCCAACCAGATGCCCGAACTACCTGAAGTAGAGGTGGTGCGCCGCGGATTGCAGTCCCACGTGGTCGACAGGACCATCACGGCGGTCCGGGTGCACCACCCCCGCGCGGCGCGTCGCCACGAAGGCGGGCCCGCCGATCTGACATCCCGGCTGTTGGGAGCCCGGATCACCGGGACCGATCGCCGCGGCAAATACCTGTGGCTGCTGCTGGGTTTGGACACCGCGCTCGTCGTCCACCTGGGCATGAGCGGGCAGATGCTGCTGGGTGCCGTCCCGCGCGCCGAGCACGTGCGGATCTCCGCGCTGCTCGACGACGGGACCGTGCTGAGCTTTGCCGACCAGCGCACCTTCGGCGGGTGGCTGCTCGCCGACCTGGTGGAAGTCGACGGCGCCGTGGTACCGGTGCCCGTCGCACACCTGGCCCGTGACCCGCTGGACCCCCGGTTCGACGCCGACGCCGTCGTGCGGGTGTTGCGCGGCAAGCACTCCGAGCTCAAGCGCCAGCTGCTGGATCAGCAGGTGGTGTCGGGAATCGGCAACATCTACGCCGACGAGGCGCTGTGGCGGGCCAAGGTCCATGGTGCGCGCGTGGCCGCCACGCTGAGCCGCCCGCGTCTGGCTTCCGTCCTGGACGCCGCCGCGCAGGTGATGCGCGAGGCGCTGGCAAAGGGAGGCACCTCGTTCGATTCGCTCTACATCAACGTCAACGGCGAATCGGGGTACTTCGACCGGTCGCTGGACGCCTACGGTCGCGAGGGCCGGGCTTGCCGGCGGTGCGGTGCGGTGATGCGCCGGGAGAAGTTCATGAACCGCTCGTCGTTCTACTGCCCGAAGTGTCAGCCGCGGCCACGCGCGTGAGTGTGAGCCCAGGGTCGCGACATGCCGGGCGGCATCGCCAGGGACGCCCGGTAGAAACGCCCGGTAGAAAAGAGTCATGACTGATCTGTGGGTGGAACGCACCGGACCGCGTCGCTACACGGGGCACAGCTCGCGCGGCGCACAGGTCCTTATCGGCTCCGAGGACGTCGAGGGCGTGTTCACCCCGGGCGAGCTCCTCAAGATCGCGCTCGCCGCGTGCAGTGGGATGTCGAGCGACTCGCCGCTGGCTCGCCGGCTCGGGGACGACTGCCGCGCCGTGATCAGGGTATCCGGCGCGGCCGACCGTGAGCAGCAACGCTATCCGCGGCTCGAGGAGACCTTGGAGCTGGACCTGTCCGCGCTGTCGCCGGAGGAGAAGGAACGCCTGCTGGTGGTGGTGAACCGGGCCATCGACCAGGTCTGCACCGTCGGGCGCACGCTCAAGACCGGGACGGAAGTCAGCTTCGGGGTCACCGATGTCGGATCCTGAAGTCCGGCTCGTCGCCTGGGTGCACGGGAACGTCCAGGGGGTTGGTTTTCGCTGGTGGACGCGGTGCCGCGCGCTGGAACTGGGGCTCACCGGGTATGCGGCCAATCAGGCCGACGGGCGCGTGCTGGTGATCGCCCAGGGGTCGCGGGAGGCCGGCGAGAAACTCCTGCACCTGCTCGAAGGCGGGGAGTCGTGGCCTCACCGACCGGGCCGCGTCGACACGGTTGTCGCCGACTGGTCGCCGCCGCAGGAGCGGTTCGCCGGCTTTGTCGAGCGCTGACTGCCCAGCCGCGGACTGCCGGCTGGCGCATTTGGGGTGAGCCGACACCCCTGTGTCCGGCTGACCCGGGCGGTTTGAGCGGTAGTCTGGCACGCCGTGTACCTCAAGAGTCTGACGCTGAAGGGCTTCAAGTCCTTCGCATCGCCGACGACTCTGCGCTTCGAACCGGGTATCACCGCCGTCGTCGGCCCCAACGGGTCCGGCAAATCCAACGTGGTCGACGCCCTGGCCTGGGTGATGGGGGAGCAGGGCGCCAAGACGCTGCGCGGCGGGAAGATGGAGGACGTCATCTTCGCCGGCACCTCGTCGCGGGCCCCGCTGGGCCGCGCCGAGGTCACCGTCACCATCGACAACTCCGACAACGCGCTGCCCATCGACTACTCCGAGGTTTCCATCACCCGCCGCATGTTCCGCGACGGCGCCAGCGAGTACGAGATCAACGGCAGCGGGTGCCGGCTGATGGACGTCCAGGAACTGCTGAGCGACTCCGGGATCGGCCGGGAGATGCACGTCATCGTGGGCCAGGGCAAACTCGACGAGATCCTGCAGTCGCGGCCCGAGGATCGCCGCGCGTTCATCGAAGAGGCCGCCGGCGTGCTCAAGCACCGCAAGCGCAAGGAAAAAGCGCTGCGCAAACTCGACGCGATGTCGGCCAATCTGGCGCGGCTCACCGACCTGACCACCGAGCTGCGGCGCCAGCTCAAACCGCTGGGCCGTCAAGCCGAAATGGCGCAGCGGGCCGCACGAATCCAGGCCGACCTGCGCGACGCCCGGTTGCGGCTGGCCGCCGACGACCTGACCAGCCGGCAGACCCAGCGCGAGGCGATCCTGGAGGCCGAAGCGGCGATGCGGCGCGAGTACGACGAGGCCGCCGCCCGCCTCGCGGTGGCGTCCGACGAGCTGACCGAGCACGAGACCGCGCTGGCCGAGCTCTCGACCCGCGCCGAGTCGGTCCAGCACACCTGGTTCGGGCTGTCCGCCCTGGCCGAACGCGTGGCCGCAACGGTGCGCATCGCCAGCGAGCGTGCTCAGCATCTCGATGTCGAGCCCGTCAGGACCAGTGACGACGACCCCGGGAACGACCCCAGAAACCCTGAGGATATGGACGCCGAGGCCGACCGGGTCGAGGCCGCCGAGCGGCAGCTGCAGGCGGAGCTGGCCGCCGCGCGCACCCGGCTGGAGGCGGCCCGCGCGCAACTGGCCGAGCGCGAGCGCGAAGCCGCCGAGGCCGACCGGGCCCACCTGGCGGCGGTGCGCGCCGAGGCGGACCGGCGGGAGGGCCTGGCCAGGCTGGCCGGTCAGGTCGAGACCATGCGCGCACGCGTCGAGTCGATCGACGAGAGCGTCGCGCGGCTGTCCGAGCGCATCGAACAGGCCGCCGCGCGGGTGCAGCAGACCAGGGCCGAGTTCGAGACCGTGCAGGGGCGGGTCGGCGAGCTCGACCAGGGCGAGAGGGGCCTCGACGAGCACCACGAACGGACGGTGGCGGCGCTGCGGTCGGCCGACCAGCGCGTCGCCGAGCTGCAGGCCTCCGAGCGGGGCGCCGAACGGCAGGTGGCCTCGTTGCGGGCCCGCATCGACGCGCTCTCGGTGGGACTGGAACGCAAGAACGGCGCGGCGTGGCTCTCCGAGCACCACGGCGGTGCGGGGCTGTTGGGGCCGATCGCCAAGATGGTCAAGGTCCGCGCGGGCTACGAGGCGGCGGTGGCCGCCGTGCTGGGCTCGGCGGCCGACGCGCTGGGCGCCGAGAGCCTGGGCGCGGCTCGGGCCGCGGTCGCCGCGCTCAAGGACGCCGACGGCGGGCGCGCGGCCCTGGTGCTGGGCGATTGGCCGGCGTCGGAGGATGCTGCGGGGGCCGGCGAATTGCCCGCCGGCGCGGTGTGGGCGCTGGACCTGGTCGAGACACCGGCGCGGCTGCGTGGCGCGTTGACCGCCATGCTTTCCGGCGTCGCGGTGGTCGACGACCTCGCCACGGCTCTCGATCTGGTCGCAGCCCGCCCGCGGTGGCGCGCGGTGACGCTCGACGGCGACCTCGTGGGCGCCGGCTGGGTGAACGGCGGCTCCGACCGCACGATGTCCACGCTGGAGATCGCCTCTGAGATCGACAAGGCCGGCAGCGAGCTGGCTGCGGCGGAAGCGCAGGTCGCCGGCCTGAGCGCGGCGCTGTCGGGCGCGCTGGCCGAGCAGGCGGCCCGCCGGGACTCCGCCGAGCAGGCGTTGGCCGCGCTCAACGAGTCCGACACCGCCATCTCGGCGATGTACGAGCAGCTGGGCCGGCTCGGGCAGGACGCCCGCGCGGCCGAGGAGGAGTGGAACCGGCTGCTGAGGCAGCGCGAGGAGCTGGAATCCGGGCGCGCACACACCGTCGACGAGGTCACCGGGCTCGAGACCCGGCTGCGCAACGCCCGGGAAACCCAGCACGTTCAGGCTGCGGAGCCCGACCCGACGATCGGTCGCCAACAGATCGCCGCCGCCGCCGAGAGCGCCCGCGGCGTGGAGGTGGAGGCCCGGCTGGCGCTGCGCACCGCCGAGGAGCGGGCCAACGCGGTGCGTGGGCGGGCGGATTCGCTGCGCCGGGCGGCCGCCGCAGAACGCGAGGCCCGGGCGCGCGCCGAGCAGGCGCGCGCCGCGCGGCTGCGTGCCGCCGCCATCGCCGCGGCGGTGGCCGACGCCGGGCGGTTGCTGGCCGCCCGCCTGGACCGGGTGGTCCACGCGGCCTCACAGCTCCGTGATGCGCTGGTCGCCGAGCGGCAGCAGCGCTCGGCGGCGATGGCCGCGGTGCGCGGCGAGGTGAACGCGCTGGGCGCCAGGGTGGCCGCCCTCACCGATTCGCTGCACCGCGACGAGGTCGCCAACGCCCAGGCGGCGCTGCGGATCGAGCAGCTCGAGCAGACGGTGCTCGAACAGTTCGGGATGGCTCCGGCCGACCTGGTCGCCGAGTACGGCCCGCATGTCGGGCTGCCACCCAGCGAGCTGGAGATGGCCGAGTTCGAGCAGGCCCGCGAGCGCGGCGAGCAGGTGGTCGCGCCGGCCCCGATGCCCTATGACCGGCCCACCCAGGAGCGTCGCGCCAAACGCGCCGAACGCGAGCTGGCCGAGCTGGGCCGGGTCAATCCGCTGGCGCTGGAGGAGTTCGCCGCCCTCGAGGAGCGCTACAACTTCCTGTCCACCCAGCTCGAGGACGTCAAGGCCGCCCGCACGGACCTGCTCGACGTCGTCGCCGACGTCGACGCCCGCATCCTGAGTGTGTTCAGCGAAGCGTTCGTCGACGTCGAACGGGAGTTCCGGGAGGTCTTCACGGTGCTCTTCCCCGGCGGCGAGGGCCGGCTGCGGTTGACCGCTCCCGACGACATGCTCACCACCGGCATCGAGGTGGAGGCGCGTCCGCCCGGCAAGAAGGTCACCCGGCTCTCGTTGCTGTCCGGCGGCGAGAAGGCGCTGACCGCGGTGGCGATGCTGGTGGCGATCTTCCGCGCCCGCCCGTCGCCGTTCTACATCATGGACGAGGTCGAGGCGGCGCTCGACGACACCAACCTGCGCCGCCTGCTCACGCTGTTCGAGCTGCTGCGAGCGCGCTCGCAGCTGCTGATCATCACCCACCAGAAGCCGACGATGGAGATCGCCGACGCGCTCTACGGCGTGACCATGCAGGGCGACGGAATCACCGCGGTCATCTCGCAGCGCATGCGCGGCCAGCAGGTTCAGCAGCTGGCCTCGGCTTCCCATTAGGGCGCGCGAGCGCGGGTGCAGCGGCTGCCGCCGCCCGACGCCGATCCGGGGGCTGGAACAATGTCAGCGTGTCACAAGGATTTTGGATCGCCCTCGCGGTCTTGAGCACGATAGCCGTCCTGCTGGTCATCGCCGCACTGGTGGTGGGCCTGGTGCGTTACCGGCGTCGACGCATCAGGCTGGCCCGGCCGGAGCCCGACGCGCTCGCGCGTCCGCGTGGCTACACCGCGTCGTCGGGTATCACGTTCAGCCAGGGTGCGGCGACTGAGGAGCGGCTCGACACGGTCTCTGACGTCGGGTTTCCCGAACCCGAGACCAGCGCGCCGCCACCGGAAGCTCCGCAGGCCCCCGAGGCGGCCGCTCCCCAAGCTCCCCAAGCTCCCCAAGCCCCCCAAGCCCCCGGGATCGAGGCCATCGCGCCGACCGAGGGTCGGCTCGAACGGCTGCGCGGCCGGCTGGCCAAATCGCAGAACGCGTTCGGGCGCAGCCTGCTGGGCCTGATCGGCGGCGGCGACCTGGATGAGGACTCCTGGCAGGAGGTCGAGGACACCCTGCTGATCGCCGACCTGGGACCCGTGGTCACCGAATCGGTGATGACGCAACTGCGCAGCCGCCTGGCCGGCAGCGACGTGCGCACCGAGGCCGACGCCAAGGCCGCGCTGCGCGACGTGCTGCTCGCGGAGCTGCAGCCGGGCTTGGACCGCTCGATCCACGCCCTGCCCCACGCCGACCGTCCGTCGGTGCTCCTGGTCGTCGGCGTCAACGGCACCGGGAAGACGACGACGGTCGGCAAACTGGCGCGGGTGCTGGTGGCCGACGGCCGGCGCGTCGTGCTGGGCGCTGCCGACACCTTCCGTGCCGCGGCGGCCGACCAGCTCGAGATGTGGGCGTCGCGGGTGGGCGCCGACGTGGTGCGCGGTCCCGACGGGGCCGACCCGGGGTCGGTGGCCTTCGACGCCGTCGAGAAGGGTATCGCCGCGGGCGCCGACGTCGTGCTCATCGACACCGCGGGCCGACTGCACACCAAGGTCGGGCTGATGGACGAGCTGGGCAAGGTCAAGCGAGTGGTGACCAAACGCGCCGAGGTCGACGAGGTGTTGCTGGTGCTCGACGCCACCATCGGGCAGAACGGGCTGGCCCAGGCCCGCGTTTTCGCCGAGGTGGTCGACATCACCGGCGCGGTGCTGACCAAGCTCGACGGAACGGCCAAGGGCGGCATCGTGTTCCGGGTCCAGCAGGAGCTCGGGGTGCCGGTGAAGCTGGTCGGGCTCGGCGAAGGACCCGACGACCTCGCGCCGTTCGAGGCGGCCGCTTTCGTCGACGCGCTGCTCGGCTGAAACCCGTTGCGCAACCCCCTTACACAACGAGCCCGACGTTAATACCGCCGAAACACGGCGGCTCCAACGCCGAAACAACCATCTCGCAAGGTTCACAGATCAGGTCGTCAGGCACATGTCTGACGGCCGGCTCACGGTCGACCGGAGGTGGTAACGAGTGACGTTCCCGATGATGGGTCAGCCAGATACCGGCGATACCGCCTGGATGCTGGCGAGTTCTGCGCTGGTGTTGTTGATGACGCCGGGTCTGGCGTTCTTCTACGGCGGCATGGTCCGCGCTCGCAGTGTGCTCAACATGATCATGATGAGCATCAGCGCGATGGGCGTGGTGACGATTCTGTGGGTGCTCTACGGCTATTCGATGGCCTTCGGTGACGACAAAGGCAATGTCGCCGGTGACCCGGGCCAATTCTGGGGCCTCAAGGGTCTCCTCGGCGGGAACGCGGTGAAGGCGGACGCGGGCGCCGGCACCGCCGCCACCGACATCCCGCTGGTCGGCAGCATGCCGGCCACGGTGTTCGTGGCGTTCCAGTTGATGTTCGCGATCATCACGGTTGCGCTGGTCTCCGGTGCGGTGTCCGACCGGTTGAGGTTCAGCGCCTGGCTGGTGTTCTCCGGACTGTGGGCGACGCTGGTCTACTTCCCGATCGCGCACTGGGTGTTCGCCTTCGACGGCACGGTGGCCGAGCACGGCGGCTGGATCGCCAACAAGCTGCACGCGATCGACTTCGCCGGTGGTACCGCGGTCCACATCAACGCCGGCGTGGCGGGCCTGATGCTGGCGATCGTGCTGGGCAGGCGCAAGGGCTGGCCCACCACGCTGTTCCGTCCGCACAACCTGCCGTTCGTCATGCTCGGCGCGGGCCTGCTGTGGTTCGGCTGGTACGGCTTCAACGCCGGTTCGGCCACCAGTTCCAACGGTTCGGCCGGGACGACGTTCGTGACCACCACGGTCGCGACGGCCGCGGCCATGCTGACCTGGCTGGCCACCGAGCGCATCCGTGACGGCAGGGCGACGACGCTGGGTGCGGCATCGGGAATCGTGGCGGGGCTGGTTGCCATCACACCGTCGTGCTCGTCGGTCAACGTGCTGGGCGCGCTGGTGGTCGGCGCGGTCGCCGGGGCGGTGTGCGCGCTGGCGGTCGGGCTGAAGTTCAAGCTGGGCTTCGACGATTCGCTCGACGTGGTCGGCGTCCACCTGGTCGGCGGTCTGGCGGGAACGCTGCTGATCGGCCTGCTCGCCGCGCCCGAATCCCCGGCCATCAACGGCGTGGCGGGCGTGTCGCAGGGATTGTTCTACGGTGGCGGCTGGGCCCAGCTGGAGCGGCAGGCCGCCGGTGCGTTCAGCGTCCTGATCTATTCTGGCGGGGTCACGCTGGTTTTGGCGCTGATCCTGAAATACACGATGGGACTTCGCCTGAGTCCCGAGGCGGAAGCCGCGGGCATCGACGAGTCCGAGCACGCGGAGAGCAGTTACGATTTCGCCGTGTCGACCGGCTCGGTGCTTCCCACCCGGGTTGCCGTAGTGGACACCCGGAACGGGCTGGAGCAGGAGCTAGCGGGCGAGAAAGTTGAGGCCGAGTAGAAATGAAGCTGATCACCGCAATCGTCAAGCCGTTCACCCTTGATGACGTCAAGACCGCGATCGAAGATGCGGGTGTCCTCGGGATGACGGTCAGCGAGATCCAGGGCTACGGACGCCAGAAGGGTCACACCGAGGTCTACCGGGGTGCCGAGTACTCGGTCGATTTCGTTCCCAAGATCCGGATCGAGGTCGTTGTCGACGACTCCATCGTCGACAAGGTCGTGGACAGTATCGTGCGGGCGGCGCGCACCGGCAAGATCGGTGACGGCAAAGTCTGGGTCAGCCCCGTGGAAACCATTGTGCGGGTGCGCACCGGTGAACGCGGGACCGATGCGCTGTGACGCGGGCCGGACGTCGTTGATCCGGACCACGGAGGGATGACCCCGAGCCGGCCCGACCCGTCGTGGACAGAAAAGGCTTGCAGGCCAGAGGATTTGGTCGCGGCACGGCGCAGCCTGGCGGCCGAGGGCGGTGAACTCGGCCCGGCGGGTCTGCGACGGGCATGGCTGGATCTGCACGAGTCCTGGTTGGCGGCCAAAGCGGCCGAGATCGGGATCACCGGCGACAGCGGCTTCGCGATCGTCGGCGTCGGCGGCCTGGGCCGCTGCGAACTGCTGCCGTACTCGGACCTGGACCTGATGCTGTTGCACGACGACAAGCCCGCCGAAGTCCTCGAGCGGGTCGCCGACGGATTATGGTATCCGTTGTGGGACGCCAACATTCGACTTGACCACAGCGTGCGCACCGTGTCGGGTGCCCTCGGCGTGGCCGACAGCGACATGGTGGCCGCCCTGGGCATGCTGGACGCGCGCCACGTGGTGGGGGATGCGCGGCTGTCGGAGGAGCTGATCGCCGGCGTGCGGCGAGGGTGGCGCAGCGCCATTCGCTCCCGGATGGACGAGCTGGTGGAGATCACCCACGCCCGGTGGCAGCGCTGCGGCCGGATCGCCCAACGGGCCGAGCCCGACCTGAAGTCGGGGCGCGGCGGCCTTCGCGACGTGCAGTTGCTGGACGCCCTGGGGCTCGCACAGCTCATCGACCGCCACGGCATGGCCAACCCGGACATGCCCGGCGGCTCACTGGATGCCGCCTATCTGACGCTGCTCGACGTGCGCACCGAACTGCGCCTGGTGTCCGGGCGCGGGCGGGACCTGCTACTGGCCCAATTCGCCGACGAGATCAGCGCCGCACTGGGTTTCGGCGACAGGTTCGATCTGGCCCGCATCCTGTCCGGCGCCTGTCGCACCATCGCCTACCACGCCGAGACCGGGCTGCGGACCGCGCAGATCGCGTTGCCGCGGCGCGGGATCACCGCCCTGGTGCGGCGCCCGAAGCGTCGGCCCCTCGATGAGGGGGTCGTCGACTGTGCGGGCGAAATCGTGCTCGCCCGCGACGCGCGTCCCGGCACCGACGCGGGGCTGGTCCTGCGGGTGGCCGCCGCGTCGGCCGACAAGGGACTGCCGATCGGCGCCGGCACGCTGAGCCGGCTGGCCGCCGACGCCCCCGATCTCCCGACTCCGTGGCCGCGCGAGGCGCTGGACGATTTCCTGGTCGTGTTGTCCGCCGGTCCGACCGCGGTGGCCACCATCGAGGCGCTCGACCGCACCGGGTTGTGGGGCCGGCTGCTGCCGGAATGGGATGCCATCCGCGACCTTCCGCCGCGCGACGTGGCACACAAGTGGACGGTGGACCGGCACCTGGTCGAAACCATGGTCAACGCCGCGCCGCTGTCGACCCGGGTGGCGCGTCCCGATCTGCTTGCGCTCGGCGCGCTGCTGCACGACATCGGCAAGGGCAGGGATGTCGACCACAGTGTGCTCGGGGCCGAGATGGCCCTGAGGATCGGTTCCCGGCTGGGGATCTCACCCGCGGACACCGAACTGTTGTCAAAGCTGGTGCGCCACCACCTGCTGCTGCCGGTGGTCGCCACCCGGCGCAACCTGCTGGACCCCGAAACCATCACGACAGTGTCGGAAGCCCTGGGCGGGGACGCCCTGCTGCTCGAGGTGTTGCACGCGCTGACCGAGGCGGATTCGAAGGCCACCGGACCCGGGGTGTGGAGCGAATGGAAGGCGTCTCTGATCGACGACCTGGTTCGCCGTTGCCGGATGGTGATGGCCGGTGAGGCGCTACCGAGAGCTGAACCCATTGCGCAGCAATATCTTCCGGTGGTTGGCGAGCGTTCAGTGCGGGTGGAAATCAAGCCCGGCGGCGGCGAGCGTCTGCAGGTTGTGATGATCGCGTCGAATCAGCGGGGGCTGGTGTCCAACGCTGCCGCGGTGCTGGCGCTGAACTCGCTGCGTATTCATTCGGCGTCGGCCAACGTTGACGGCGATGTCGCGATCATCGAGTTCGCGGCGTCGCCGCTGTTCGGTTCGCCGCCCGAGGCGGGCCTGCTGCGCCAGCAGTTCGCCGGCGCCCTGGGTGGTGACGTCGACGTGCTGGGGACGCTGGAGAAGCGCGACAGCGACGCGGTGAGCGCGGCCACCGCGCGGGCCGGTGAGGTGCAGTTCGGCGTGCCCGTCACGCGTTCGACCGCACCGCCCCGCATCGTGTGGCTGGAGACCGCGGTTCACGGTCCACTGATCCTGGAGGTCCGCGCCATGGACAGGGTGGGCCTGCTGGCGCTGCTGAGCCGGGCTCTGGAACGGGCCGGGGCCGACATCGTCTGGGCGAAGGTCAACACGTTCGGATCGACCGTGGCTGACGTTTTTGCTGTGACGGCACCGGCGGGGGACAGCGAGCAGTCCGCCCGCGCGGCGGTCGAACAACACCTGCTGTCCGTGTTGGGCGGCCCCGCCGTCGAGGTGCTCGAGGAGCCCGTCGGCGACTAGCCGGCGCTCACGACCGCTCCGAGCTCATCTGCCGCAGCGCGAGTATGCGCGCCTGGATCTGGTCGCGGGTGGCGGCGGCGATCGGCGGACCGCCGCAGCGGCGGCGCAACTCGTTGTGGATCCAGCCGTGCGGCTTGCCGGTGCGGTGGTGGGTCAGCGACACCAGCGTGTTGAGCTCGCGGCGCAGTTCGCGCAGCTCCCCGTGCATCGACCGCACCGGCGCCCCGGGTGCGGCGTCCTGTTGGAGCCGGGCCCTCTTCTGCAGTTGCTCGTCCTGGCGTCGGTGCAGCAGGGCACGCATCTGGTCGGCGTCGAGCAGCCCGGGAATGCCCAGGTAGTCGGCCTCCTCGTCGCTGCCGGCGGGGGTGGCGGTGCCGAACGACGACCCGTCGAAGATGACCTGGTCGAGTTCGGCGTCGGCGCCCAGGGAGGTGAAGCCGCGGTCCTCGTCGCTTTTCTCGGTCTGTGTGCGGGTGGCGGGATCGCCGTCGAGCGGGTCCTCGTCCGGCCGGTGCGGCTGGCCGAGCACGTGGTTGCGCTGGGCCTCCAGCTCGCTGGCCAGCTGCAGCAGGTTGGGCACCGACGGCAGGAAGATGCTGGCCGTTTCCCCGGGCCGCCGCGACCGCACGAAGCGGCCGATGGCTTGGGCGAAGAACAGCGGTGTCGAGGCGCTGGTGGCGTAGATGCCCACCGCCAGCCGCGGCACGTCGACGCCCTCGGAGACCATGCGCACCGCGACCAGCCACCGGCCCGTGCCCTCGGCGAACTCGGTGATGCGCCCCGAGGAGCCGGGGTCGTCGGACAGCACGACCGTGGGCCGCTCGGAGGTCATCCTCTCCAGCAACGCCGCGTAGGCGCGGGCCGCGGTCCGGTCGGAGGCGATGATCATGCCGCCGGCGTCGGGCACGTGCGTGCGCAGCTGACGCAGCCGCTGATCGGCCGCCGCGATCACCGCGGGCATCCATTCGCCGGCGGGGTCCAGCGCCGTGCGCCAGGCCCGCGCGGTCTGCTCGGCCGACAGCGGCTCGCCCAGCCGGGCCGCATGCTCCTCGCCGGCGCCGTCGCGCCAGCGCGCCTCCCCGGAGTAGGCGAGGAACACCACCGGCCGGACCACCCCGTCGCCGAGCGCCTCGGCATAGCCGTAGGTGTGGTCGGCACGCGAGCGCAGCACCCCGTCGGAGCCGGCTTCGTAGTCGACGAACGGGATGGGGCTGTCGTCGCTGCGGAACGGCGTCCCGGTCAGCGCCAGCCGCCGCGTCGCGTCGCCGAAGGCTTCGCGGATCGCGTCGCCCCAGGTCTTGGCGTCACCGCCGTGATGGATCTCGTCGAAGACGACCAGCGTCTTGCGCTGCTCGGTGCGCACCCGGTGCAGGGTCGGGTGCGCGGCGACCTGGGCATAGGTCACCGTGACGCCGTGATACTCCGGCGAGGTCACCGGGCTCGTGTTGGAGAACCTCGGGTCCAGGGCGAGTCCGTGCAGCTGCGCGGCCCGCGCCCACTGGACCTTGAGGTGCTCGGTGGGCACCACGACGGTGATCTGGTCGACGGCGCGCTGGGCGAGCAGTTCGGCAGCCACCCGCAGGGCGAATGTCGTCTTGCCCGACCCGGGGGTGGCCACGGCCAGGAAATCGCGCGGCTGACTCCTCAGGTATTTCACCAGCGCCCTGCGTTGCCAGCCTCGCAACGGCCGGCCGGGGTCGCGTTCGCGGTGTCCTTCGTCGACCAGCGGCTCCGTGCTGCTGACCGGTTGCATCGAGACGGTTCTCCCCGTGGTTACTGGTCGGCGCGGTCCCGCGCGATTCGGTCGCGGCTGTGAAATCTAGCACGGCAATGCATTTCGTCGCAGCAGCGACGCGAGCCCGTGCGCGCGCCATGCCGGCCGGGCGGTTCGCGTCCGCCGAACGTCACGCCAGCGGCACGTTCGAAGCCGAGCGTGAGCCCAGTGTGACGCTCGCGCCCGGGTGGTGACCCGCGGCACCGCGATCGCACTCACCACTAGGCTGGCGGGGTGTTTGAATCGCTGTCTGACCGGTTGACCGGAGCACTACAGGGACTGCGCGGCAAGGGGCGACTGACCGACGCCGACATCGAGTCCATCACCCGCGAAATCCGGCTCGCGCTCCTGGAGGCCGACGTCTCGCTGCCCGTGGTGCGCACGTTCGTCACCAGGATCAAGGAGCGCGCCCGGGGCGCCGAGGTGTCCGGCGCCCTGAACCCGGCACAACAGGTCGTCAAGATCGTCAACGACGAACTCGTCGGCATCCTCGGCGGCCAGACCCGCCGGCTGGCCTACGCCAAGACCCCGCCGACCGTCGTGATGCTCGCCGGCCTGCAGGGGTCCGGGAAGACGACGCTGGCCGGCAAGCTCGCGGCCTGGCTGCGCGGCCAAGGCCACACACCGCTGCTGGTGGCCTGCGACCTGCAGCGCCCGGCCGCGGTGAACCAGCTCCACGTCGTCGGCCAGCGGGCCGGGGTGCCGGTGTTCGCGCCGCATCCCGGCGCCGGATCACCGGACTCCGACGCCGGCCCCCCCGACCCCGTCGCCGTCGCGGCCGCCGGTCTCGCCGAGGCCCGCGCCAAGCACTTCGACGTCGTCATCGTCGACACCGCGGGACGGTTGGGCATCGACGACGAGCTGATGGCGCAGGCCGGGGCCATCCGTGCCGCCGTCGATCCCGACGAGGTGCTGTTCGTCCTGGACGCGATGGTCGGCCAGGACGCCGTCACCACCGCCGAGGCGTTCCGCGCGGGTGTCGGTTTCACCGGCGTGGTGCTGACCAAGCTCGACGGCGACGCCCGCGGTGGCGCCGCGTTGTCGGTCCGCGAGGTGACCGGGGTGCCGATCCTGTTCGCCTCCACCGGCGAGAAGCTCGAGGACTTCGACGTCTTCCACCCCGACCGGATGGCCAGCCGCATCCTGGGTATGGGCGACGTGCTGAGCCTGATCGAACAGGCCGAACAGGTCTTCGACGCCGAGCAGGCAGAGGCGGCGGCCGCCAAGATCGGTACGGGCGAGCTGACGCTGGAGGACTTCCTCGAACAGATGCTGGCGATCCGGAAAATGGGTCCGATCGGCAACCTGCTGGGGATGCTGCCCGGCGCCGGCCAGATGAAAGACGCCCTGGCCGCCGTCGACGACAAGCAACTCGACCGGTTGCAGGCCATCATCCGTGGGATGACGCCGCAGGAGCGGGCGGACCCGAAGATCATCAACGCCTCGCGGCGGCTGCGCATCGCCAACGGTTCGGGCGTGACGGTCTCCGAGGTCAACCAGCTGGTCGACCGCTTCTTCGAGGCCCGCAAGATGATGTCGTCGATGCTCGGCGGCATGGGCATGCCCGGCCTGGGTCGCAAATCGGCGACGCGCAAGAGCAAGGCGAAGGGCAAGGCCGGGAAGAAGGGCAAGAAGGGGGCCCGCGGCCCCACGCCGCCCAGGTCCAAGACCCCGTTCGGGGCGGGCCTGCCGGCGGGATTCCCGGATCTGTCGCAGATGCCCGAGGGCCTCGACGAACTCCCGCCCGGACTGGCCGACTTCGACCTGTCCAAGCTGAAGTTCCCGGGCAACCCCGGAAGAAAGTAGCCGCAGCGTGCGCCTGCGCGTGCGAGGTCGGGGACTGCCCGATGAGGCCGAGGTCGAACTGTGGGTCGTCGACGGCCGCATCAGCACCGAACCGGTCGCCGGGGCCGACACCGTTTTCGGTGCTCGCCCAGGCGGCTGGATCCTGCCCGGCCTGGTGGACGCGCACTGCCACGTCGGGCTCGGCGACCACGGGCAGATCCCGCTCGACGAGGCGATCGCGCAGGCCGAGACCGAACGCGACGCCGGTGCGCTGCTGTTGCGTGACTGCGGCTCGCCGACCGACACCCGCAGTCTCGACGACCGCGCCGATCTGCCCCGGATCATCAGGGCCGGCAAACATCTGGCCAGGCCCAAGCGCTACATCGCCGGCTTCGCCGTCGAACTCGAGGACGAGTCGCAGCTGCCGGCGGCCGTCGCCGCGGAGGCCGCGCGCGGCGACGGCTGGATCAAGCTGGTCGGCGACTGGATCGACCGCGGCATCGGCGACCTCGCGCCGCTGTGGTCCGACGGCGTGCTCAGGGCGGCCATCGGCGCCGCGCACGAGCGCGGCGCCCGCGTCACCGCGCACGTCTTCAGCGAGGACGCGCTGCCGGGCCTGATCACCGCGGGCATCGACTGCATCGAACACGGCACCGGCCTCACCGAGGAAAACATCGCCCTGATGCTCGAGCACGGCACGGCGCTGGTCCCCACGCTGCTCAACCTCGAGAACTTCCCCGGCATCGCCGACGCCGCGACCCGGTATCCGACCTACGCCGCGCACATGCGCGACCTGTATGCCCGCGGCTACCAGCGGATCGCCGCGGCGCGGGAGGCCGGCGTGCCGCTGTACGCGGGCACCGACGCCGGCAGCATGGTCGCCCACGGCAGGATCGGCGACGAGGTCGAGGCTCTCACGCGCATCGGCATGAACCCGACCGCGGCGCTGGGCGCGGCATGCTGGGACGCCCGCCGCTGGCTGGGCAGGCCAGGCCTCGAGCACGGGGCACCCGCCGACCTGCTGTGCTACTCGCAAGACCCCCGGCGCGGGCCCGACGTGCTTGCCGCGCCGGAGTTGGTGATACTGCGCGGCAACGTATTTCGTCCGGGAGCTGACTCGGCCGCCGGCCGCGCATTGCGTCCGGTGAGGGAATAGGATCTGGAAATGGCGTTGCCCAGCGGCGCGACATTCGCCGGATACATCGTGGCTCGGATGCTGGGCTCCGGAGCGACCGGCGCGGTGTACCTCGCCCAGGATCCGCGGTCGTCACGCTGGCAGGCGCTGAAGGTCCTGTCGCCGGCGCTGTCGGCCGACGGTGAGGTCCGCGGGCGCTTCCACGCCGAAACCCCGATCGTCACGAGCCTGCAGCACCCGCACATCGTGCGCGTGAACGATCGCGGCGAGTTCGAGGGACGGTTGTGGGTCGCGATGGACTACGTCGACGGCGTCACTGCCGCGCAGCTGATGGCCGGCCGGTTTCCCGCGGTGTCCCCGGTCGGTGAGGCGCTCGCCGTGGTCAACGCGCTCGCCGAGGCGCTCGACTATGCGCACCAGCGCGGGATGTTGCACCGCAACGTCAAGCCCACCAACGTCTTTTTGACCGGCCGTGACGAGGGCGAACCACGAATCCTGTTGTCCGATTTCGGGATCGCTGCGCCAACTCGGGAGTCGGCCGGACCGTCGTCCTACGCGGCGCCCGAGCAGCTGCGCAACGGTGTCATCGACGGGCGCGCTGACCAGTATGGGCTCGCGGCCACCGCGTTTCACCTGCTGACCGGTACGCCCCTGGGCGCCGGTGCGCCGCCGCTGCTCAGCGACCAGCGTCCCGAGCTGGCGCGCCTCGACGGGGTGTTCGCCGGGGCGCTCGCCGCGAGCGCCGCCGACCGGTTCCCGCGGTGCACCGAGTTCGCCGACGCAGCCAACGCGCAGGCGGGACTCGCCCCCAGCGACCGCGGACCCGAAGCGGTCCTGGTCGCCGACTATCCCGCCTACGCGTGGCCTGAGTCCGACGAGGCGCCCGGCCTGGTGCCGGCGGCCGAGAACGCGGGCGCCAGGCCGATGGGAGCGCCGTGGGGCAGGCGCCCGGCCGGCTTCTCGGGTGGAAGCGCGCGGGCAGGGCCGTCCGGTCGGCCCGTGCAACCCCTGCCGACTGGGCACCGGTTGCGCAGGGCCGTGGTGCGGATCGCGGCGGTCGTGCTGGTCGTGGGACTGGTCGCGCTGGGCCTGGTGATCGGGCGCAAGACCGAGCCCGTCCCGGCCGCCGGCCGCACACCGCCGCCGTCGACGGCCGCGGGTGCCACCCGGACCGCCGGGCCGCCCGCAGCCCCGGCCCCGGCCCCGCTGGACGGCACCTACAGCCTCGACGTCGAACGCACGAAGCAGACCTACAACTACGTCGCTGACCCGCAACCCCCGGACGTGACCACCTGGTGGGCCTTCCGCTCGTCGTGCGCGCCGCAGTCCTGCACCGCCGCCGCGACCCGCCTCGACGACGTCCGTCACCTGCGCGAGGTGACGCCCGGTGCGCCGCTGTTCCTGGCGTACGGCGACGGCCGGTGGCAGTCCTCGCCGGTCGACATCCGGTTTCCGTGCATCGGCTCGGGCGGATCGCGCCAGAAGCAGACCGCGAGATTGGTGCTGACGCTGCAACCGCAGGCGCACGGCGACTTCTCCGGCGAGGAGGTCCTGACCGTGCAGACCAACGAATGCGGCCAACGGTCGGCGGTCATCCGCATCCCCGCGGTGGCCAGCCCGCACGGCGGGGTGCCGCCGGGGGTGACCGTGCCGGACCCGACCGCCGGTGCGGCCGGTCCCGAACCGGCGCCGGGAGCGTTGCCGTCCAGGACGCCCCATCCCTGACCGCCCCCTGCCTGCCCGCTGACCCATCCCTGAACGCCCCGAAACGTCGGCGCGGCACATCCGGCGTCCCAAAAAGACTGTGAGTGATCGACGCGGCGGGCATGTGGGCAACTGCTCGTTGTCGACGGCCGCCGAATACATCGAGCCGATCGCGGCGTTGCCGCTCGGGCCCAACGTCGGCTCCCTGCTCGGGCATTCGGAACTGCGGGCCGCAGTCCTCGGACTCGACCGCGCCACCGACGTCGCCCTGCAGCCCACCGAGGCCGAACTCGACGAGCTGGCGTCGTTGCTCGACGAGG
>NZ_JBYCLC010000068.1:0-3698 GCF_057473685.1 Mycobacterium sp. TH-M116
GGCGTTCTGAGAAATGCTCCGGACGACGGGGCCGGAATCTTCGGGTGGCCATGACGCCGCGGACCGCTGCGGGCTCGGCCCGTCGACGCCATGACGAGGTGGACCGGCGGTCATCCACAGCCGCGGCCCACTCCAAGGGCAACAGCCAGTAGCTATGGGCCGTGCACGCGAGAGCGGACTGTGGATAAAGCTGTGGAAACTGTGGATAGCGAATCGTTGTCGGCGCCCCTGCGACGAAGCCGTGTGGGCGACGTCCGACCGGCCCGATCGGCACGCCTTAGGCTGGTCCGGTGATCCAGGTGTGTTCCCAGTGCGGCACTCGGTGGAACGTACGCGACCAACGACGCGAATGGTGTCCTCGCTGTCGCGGCCCACTGCTGGGGCCCGAGTCGGGGCCGGTGCCGGGTTCGCCGGCACCACCGCCGGACCCCCGCTGGGGCACCGGCGGGGGTCCTTCGCCGTCCCGGGGGCCTGGCGCCCCCGGCTGGCAGCGCGTGCGGCCGCAGCTGCCGCCGGGCTTCCGGTGGATCGCGGTGCGCCCGGGTGCCGCCCCGCCCCCGCGTTACCGACGGCGCTCCCGTGGCCCGACCCCGCGCTACTCCGTCATGCCGCGCTGGGGCCTGGCGGATCGGATCGACCAGGCTTTCGCGCCGGCCCCGACGCCGGCGAAGACGGGACCAACGGCAGCGTTGGTGCGCACCACGCTGTTCGTGAGCGTGCTGATGCTCGGCGTCGCGGCCCTGGTCTACGTCGTGCGCTACGTGCTGTTGGTGATCAACCGCAACACGCTGCTCAACTCGGTGGTGGCACTGGCCGCGCAGTGGCTCGGGATCCTGGCCAGCGTTACGGCGTTCGCGACGGTGATCGCGTGCGCAGTGACCGCGATCCGGTGGCTGATCGCGCGGCGCGCGGCGGTGTTTGCGCACCACGGACTGCCGGAGCCGCGCTCGGTCCGGAGCCTTTGGGCCGGCTGCGTGGTGCCGCTGGGCAACGTGGTGTGGGCTCCGGTGTACGTCATCGAGTTGGCCGTCGTCGAAGGCCACTACGCCCGGCTGCGCAGGCCGATCCTGCAATGGTGGATCGCGTGGGTGTTCAGCTACGCGGTGTGGATCTTCGCGATCGCCACCAGCTTCGCCACCGACGCCCAGGGCATCGCCAACAACACGGTCATGATGGTGTTGACGTACCTTCTCGCGGCCGTGACCGTGGCCGCGCTCGCCCGGGTCTTCGAGGGTTTCGAACGCAAGCCGGTGCAACGCCCCGCGCATCGCTGGGTGGCGGTCGGCGCGGACCAGCCGGACCTGCCCCCGGCACGCGAGTCCGCCGGCCCTGTTGAGTTGCAGGGGCGGGAACCGGCAGCATAGTGGGATGACGTGGGCGGATGAGGTGCTCGCCGGGCATCCCTTTGTGGTCGCCCACCGGGGCGCCTCGGCCGGTCGGCCCGAGCACACGCTGGCCGCCTACGACCTCGCACTCAAGGAGGGCGCCGACGGCGTGGAATGCGATGTGCGGCTCACCCGCGACGGCCACCTGGTGTGTGTGCACGACCGCCGGCTGGACCGCACCTCCACGGGCGCCGGTTTGGTGAGCACAATGACGCTGGCCGAGTTGCGCGAGTACGAGTACGGCGCGTGGCACGACAGCTGGCGCGCGGACGGCGCGCACGGCGACACCGGCCTGCTGACGTTGGATTCGCTCGTGTCGGTCGTCCTGGACTGGCACCGGCCGGTCAAGCTCTTCATCGAGACCAAGCATCCGGTGCGGTACGGCTCGCTGGTGGAAAGCAAGCTTCTGGCGCTGCTGCACCGCTTCGGTATCGCCGCCCCGGCATCCGCCGACCGCTCGCGCGCCGTGGTGATGTCGTTTTCGGCGGCGGCGGTGTGGCGAATCCGCCGCGCGGCGCCGCTGTTGCCGACGGTGCTGCTCGGCAATACGGCTCGCTACCTGACCAGCAGCGCGGTCACGGCTGTCGGAGCCACCGCCGTCGGGCCGTCGCTGGCGACCTTGAAGGACTATCCGAAACTGGTTGACCGCGCCGCTGCGCAGGGCAGGGCGGTGTACTGCTGGAGCGTCGACGAGTACCCGGACATCGACTTCTGCCGGGACATCGGGGTGGCCTGGCTCGCGACGAACCATCCGGGCCGCACCAAGGCGTGGCTGCAGAACGGCCGCACGGACGGTCTGGACGGGGGCCGGCCGCCGGCGACAGGCGGCCGGCCCGGCTAGCCTCGGTCGGCGCCCTCAGGGCTGTCCGTCGAGGGCGGCGGGTACCGGCGCGTCGGAGGCCAGCGCGTCGAACAGCTGGGAGGCCGCATCGTGGTCCCAGACCACGACCGAACCGGCTTCGGCGCTGGCGAACCGGCCGATCGGGACGGTGATCGTGGTGGGGTGTCCGTGCAGCGTCCAGCCGAGCCGGGCCAGATCCCACACGTGGTCGTCGCGGCCGACAGTCAGGGCGCCGGCGAGCGCGTGCGGCACCGAGTACCACCGCCACGGGTTCACCCAGACACCCGGATCGGCGGCGCGGCGCAGCAACGACGACATGAACTCCCGCTGGTTGACCATCCGGTCCAGGTCCGCCCGTGGTGTGCCTCGGGTCCTGACGTAGCCGAGCGCCCCGCGGCCGTCGAGGGTCTGGCAGCCGGCCGGCAGGGCGATGCCGGCCAGCGGGTCGTCGACCGGGGCTTGCGGGCACACTCGAACCCCGCCGAGCGCGTCGACCAGGGCGGCGAATCCCCCGAAGCCGATCTCGGCGTAGTGGTCCAGGCGCAACCCGGTGGCCTGCTCCACCGTCCGGGTCAGCAGGGCTGCTCCGCCGATCGAGAACGCGGCGTTGATCTTGTCCCTGCCGTGGCCCGGGATCGGCACGTAGGAGTCGCGGGGAAGCGACACCATCGTGGCCGCAGCGGGTTTCGACAACGCGGGAAGGTGTACCAGCAGGATGGTGTCGGTGCGACCGGTGCCGATGTCACCGCCGGTGGACAACTCCCGCTGCTGCGCCGTGGTGAGTCCCTGGCGGCTGTCCGAACCGACGAGAAGCCAGTTGGTGCCGCGGCCGGGGCCGGGGCGGTCGGGATAGGCGTTCAGGGCCGGCGTGCGATGCAAGGCAGTGTCCAGCCACGCTGCTCCGCCGACGACGCCGGCGCCGGCGATCAGCACGGCCGCCGGCAGGCTGAGGGCGATCGCCCGCATCCAGCGGCACCCGGCGCGCCCGCGCGGAGCCCGGTGCGGCGTTTCAGGCCGGGGCGCGGGAACCGGTGGAGCCGGCGCCCGGGGAGCACCGCGGCGCGCGGCAGCGCGCGAGGGTGCCGGATGACGGCGGATGACCGGGGACGGCTCCGGGCGGGTGTCCGGCGATGTCCGGGGACGTTCCGGTGATCGGTCGCCGTTCACCTACGCCAATTTAGCGGCGGGCGCGCAGCCCGTTGGCGAACGGGCAACCCATCAGCGCGCGGTGTCCAGATGCCACAGCAACGTCGATTCGATACCGCAGAACGGGTCGGGCCGGGGCGGCGAGCAGGTCGGCCACACCGACGGCCTCGGCGCCGGTGGCGTCGGCGACCACCACCGAGGCGATCTCGTCGAGCAGGCCGGTGACGGCGCACGGCGGTACAGTGCGCACCCGGCCACGCACCCAGACCAGCGACCGGACCGGTTCCCGCAGCGGCAGCGGCGCGTAGTCGGTGAGCTCCAGCACG
>NZ_JBYCLC010000069.1:0-11088 GCF_057473685.1 Mycobacterium sp. TH-M116
TGCTGCCTCGCCGCGACGGCGACAAGCTCTCGCTCGCCAAGGGGATGCTGCTGCGCCGCGACCCCGACCGGGAAACCACCGGCCAGATCCTGCGGGAGGCCCTGGCCCGCATCGAGGCGAGCCGGCAGGACTGAGGCATGCGCGCGTCGTCCCGACGGCGTATCGCAGTGGGCGTAGGCGGCTGCACGGCGTCGTCGACGCCAACCATGACGAGCGCTGCCGCGGCCCTCGGAACCGGACCTCGCACCAGACCCAGGTCTTCGTTCTGACAAGGCAGTCTTCGTTCCGACCAGGCAGTCTTCGTTCTGACCAGGCAGTCTTCGTTCTGACCAGGCAGTCTTCGTTCTGACCAGGCAATAGCAACGGAACGGCTGATGGGACCGCCGCGACGCTCTATTGTTTGACACACGGTTGCTTTTATACGCGTGTTTCATACCGCGCCGTGGCGCGCCACCAAGCCTCGCCGCGCGGTGCGAAGTGGGGTGACGCAGCAATGAAACCCTCGACGGACGGCCCGTGGAAGCGCCTGACCTTGTCTGCGCGGGTCGGCTGGATTCTCGTCGCATCTTTCGGCGGTGCGGAGGCGACGCTGGCGGCCTCGTGGTTGTGGGGATGGCAGGGCCCGTCGAGAACTCGGCCGGTCGACGAGATCGTCACGGTGGCGTCGTTGTTGTGCGCGGCAGGGTGCGCCGCCAACGCGGCCCGCTTCGCGGCAGGCCGCTCACGATTCGGGTGGCTGGCGCTGATGACCGCTCTGCTCGGGTGGGCGCTGGGAGAGGCCATGTGGGTGATCTACGACGTGCAGCCGAATCTCGACCCCGCGAACCGTCCCCCGGTGGCCTTGGTGGCGCTTCTGTTGTATCCGATCGGGGCCATGGCCGCGATGATGGCGTTCTCCCACGTGGCCCGCAACACTCCCCCGCGAATGGTGCTCGACGGCTGCATCCTGGGGATAGCGCTGTTCGTGATCTCGTGCGTGTTCGTCGTCGAGAAACTGCTCCGCGAGGGGATCGGCCCGCGGCTTTCCACCCTCGCCGAGGTCTTCGGCGACATCGTCCTGATGACAGCGGCGATCATGGTGTTATCGCGCATCCGCCGCGGCGACGGCCCGAGCCGTATCCTGGTGCCCGCCGGAATCGGGGCGATCAGCCTCACCGACGTCGCGGTGGTGTTCCATTCCGGCACCGGCGACTACCACACCGGCGACGTGGGCGATCTGATCCGGGTGGCCGGGTTGGGGACGTTGACGTGGGCGGGGCTGGCCGGCCGACGCGAGGCTGCAGCGCCGGCGCCGTCAGACGCCGTCCCGTACCGCGCGGGGTTGTGGTTGCCGTATGTGCCGCTACTGCTGGCCGGCGCGGTGGCGCTGGGTCACACGCTGGGCCACCTGCAACACGGGCCGATGTTCACCGCGCTGGGAATCCTCGTCGCCGCCGTGCTGGCGCGGCAGTTCGTCGTGCTGGTCGAGAACCAGCGCCTGCTGGCCGAGATGGCCAGGGAAGCGTCCCGGGACAGCCTGACCGGCCTGTCCAACCGCGCCCGGTTCCACCAGCGAGTGGGCGAGGCGATCGCGCGCCTCCCGTCGGCCGACGCGCCGATCGCCGTGCTGTGCCTGGACCTCGACAACTTCAAGTTGGTCAACGACACGTTGGGGCACCACGCCGGCGACGAACTGCTCGTGCGGGTCGCCGAACGGATCACGTCCGCGGTGGACGAGTCGGCCACCGTTGCCCGGCTCGGCGGTGACGAATTCGCGGTGCTCCTCGAAGCTTCGGTCGAGGAATCGCAGGCAACGGCGAAGCGCGTCCTGGACGCCTTCGGCCCGCCGATCCTCATCGACGGGGTTCCGCTGGATGTTGGGCCGAGCATCGGCATCACCGTGGCCCCCGCCTCGTCGGATTGCACCGTCGACGAGCTGCTCCGCGACGCGGACCTGGCCATGTACGCCGCCAAACGCCGAGGCGGCCGATGCATCCACAGCATCGTGCCCGACCGACTGCCGTCGGTGCCTGCATCCCCGGAGTGCGTCGGGGCGACGATGGCACCCGTCGACGCCCCCAGACCCACCAGCCGGGCACCCGAACGGCTTTCGGGGACTCTCGATCCCGAACCCGTGGCGACGAGGGCGAAGCACATGTCGACCGACGCGGCCGAGAACATCCGATGGCCGCCGAGGGTGGTCCGGATCGCCATCGGCGCGCTGACGCTGGGCATCGTGGCCTTCGTCGTGCTCAACGCGCTGCACCGGGCGCGCATCGTCGACGCCGCCGTCCTCGGTGAGGTGTACCCAGCGTTGAACCTGGGGGCGGCCGCACTGGTTTCCGCCCGCGCTGTTCTCGTCTCAAGGAACCGTGCGGCGTGGGCGCTGATCGCAGCCGGCATGGCGGTGTCGGCCATCGGCGACGTCTTCTCTGCGGCGCGGGTCCCCGACGGCCGATCGACATCGGTGGCCGACCTCGCCCATCTCGCGTTTTACCCCCCGATCTACGCCGGGTTGCTGCTGCTGATGCGGGCGCGCGCCAAGCGTGTGCCCAGCACGGTCCGGCTCGACGCTGTAGCCTGCGGTCTGGCGACTGCTGCGGTAGCCGCGGCGCTGTTGCATGGGCACGCACGCTGCGCCGTCAGCGACAAACCGTCGACCGTGCTGGTGGGCCCGGTGTATCCGTACGGCGGCCTGGTGCTGCTGGCGCTGGCGGCGAGCATGCTGCCGATCCTGGGCCGGAACAACGCGCTGCGCTTGGCTCTGCTGTTCACCGGCTTCGCCCTGTCCGCGGTGGCGGACGCGGCGTATCTGTTCGAGATCTGTGCGCGTGAATACCCCACCAAAACAGCGCTCGACGCGTGCTGGCCCGCGTCGTCATTGTTGGTGGCGACGGTCGCGTGGACGCGATCGGCGACGGGGGCGCCGAGCGGGAAGCGGGGGCTGGGCTCCTTCGTCGTGCCCGTGTCGTGCACGGGAGTGGCACTGGCGGTGGCCGTGTTGGGGCACGGCTCGCAACTGGCCACGGCGTTGGCCGCGTCGAGCCTGGTCGTGGTCGCCGCGCGTTTCGCGGTGACGTTCCGGGACGTCAGCGTGCTGGCCGAAAACCACAGGCGCGCCATGACCGACAAGCTGACCGGCCTGCCCAACCGCCGCTGCCTGGTCACGGCCCTGACCGAGGTGTCCGCACCGCAGCCCGCACCTACGACCGGGATGGGAGTGCGCCGCGCGCTGCTGCTGCTGGAACTGTACGAGTTTCACGAGATCAACGCCTCGATCGGCGCCGCGTTCGTCGACGAGCTGTTGTGCCGCATCGCGAATCGCCTGGGGAAGACCATCGGCCGTGACGACCTTTTCGCGCGGGTGGGTGACAGCCGATTTGCGATCCTGCTGGCCGAGGGCAACGACCTCATCGCCGCGCGCGCCCAATCCGGACGCCTGCTCGAGTGTTTGAGCGAACCGTTCGCACTGGACCCGATCACCGTGCAGGTCGACGCCCGCATCGCCCTCGCCCTGAGCCCCGACCACTGCGAGCATGCCCAGGAACTGCTCAACCTCGCCGAGGCGGCGCTCCCCCACGCCAGGTCGGCACTCAGCAAAATCGCCGTCTACGAGCCGGCGTTCGAGCAATACCGGCACGACGATCTCACCCTCGTCGAGGAACTGCGCGGCGCACTCGACGCCGGTGCAGAGCTGACGTGTCACTACCAACCCAAGATCAACCACGGCGGCAGCGTCCACAGCGCCGAGGCGCTGCTGCGCTGGCAACATCCCGACCGCGGTCTGCTGCTGCCGGCCGAATTCATCCCGGCCGCCGAACGCGCCGGGCTGATGCGCAAAGTCACCGACCGCACGCTGAACCTCGTCCTCGAACAGATGCGGTCCTGGCGCGCGCAGGGCCTCACGCTGACGGTCGCGGTCAACCTCGCCACCACGAACCTGCTCGATCTGGAACTGGTCGGCACGATCGAACGACTGCTGCGCATCCACGGCGTGCCGGCCGACGCCCTGATCATCGAGATCACCGAGAGGACCCTGATCGACTCGGTGCGCTCGCGCCACACCGTCGCCGCGCTGCAACGCCTGGGCATTCGCATCTCGCTGGACGACTACGGCACCGGATGGTCGTCACTGGCGCGCCTGCAGGAAGTCACGGTCGACGAGCTCAAACTCGACCGGGTGTTCGTGGCGCGCCTGTCCCACGACCCGCGATCGGTGGCGATCGTGCGGTCCACAGTGGCCCTGGCCGACAGCCTGGGCGCCGACCTCGTCGCCGAGGGAGTCGAAGACGAGATCACGTTGAGCGCGCTGCGGCGCTGCGGCTGCACAATCACGCAGGGTTTCGTGCACAGTCCGCCGCTGCCGGCCGACGGGCTGCAGCAGTGGATCTCCGGCCTCGCCCCGGCCGGCCACGAGGTACGGCAGCCGGCGGAGTCCTAGAGCCGGAGGAGTCCTAGAAAAGCTCTTTGGCCAGCAGCTCCAGCGTCGCCACCCGGGCCGGGGCGGTGGCCGGAGCGGTGCCGTGGCGGGCCGAGGCGACCGGGTTGACCATCACCTCGTCGACGCCGAACCGTGCGGCCAGCGTCCGCAGTTGCTCAGCGGCCTCCGCGGGCGCACCGACCACGGCGCGTCGCAGCCCGCTGTCGACGATGTGCTGCTGCTCCTGCGTCAGCTCCGCGGCCAGGGCCTCTTCGACGAGGGGTACCGGCCCCAGCGCCTGGCCGGTCCGCAGCCGCGCCATCACCTGCAGGTTGGGCAGGATCAACGCTGTTGCCTCGGAATGGGTTTCGGCCACCGCGGCGTTCACGGTCAGAAACGTCACGGGCTCGGCGGCCACGTCACTGGGCCGGAACCCGCAACGGTAGGTCTGCAACGCCTCCTCGGTGCCCCGGCCGGAGAAGTGGTGGGCGAACACATACGGCAGCCCCTTGGCCGCGGCCAGCTGCGCCGAGTACATCGACGAGCCCAGCAGCCACAGGCGCGGTTCTGTCGCGGCGGCCGGGGTGGCCCTGAGGATGTAGTCCCCGGAACGCAGCGGCACCCGCACCCCGGCCTTGCTCATCAGCGCCGCCACGTCGTCGAGGTAGTCGGGGAAGTTCTCGATGTCACGGTCGTCGCGGGTACCGCGCAGGGCATACGAGGTCACCGGGTCGGAGCCGGGCGCCCGGCCGATGCCGAGGTCGATGCGGCCCGGAGCCGCGGCTTCCAGCAGCGCGAACTGCTCGGCGACGGTCAGCGGCGCGTGGTTGGGCAGCATCACCCCACCCGATCCCAGCCGCAGCCGGGTGGTCTGCGCGGCCAGGTAGGCGATCAGGACGGGCGGACTGGTGGCACCGACGGACCGCATGTTGTGGTGTTCGGCGACCCAGTAGCGGGTGAACCCCAGCCGGTCCGCGGTTTGCGCCAGCCCGACGGTGGCGGCCAGCGCGTCCGGGGTCGTCTGGTCGGTACGCACCGGGACGAGGTCGAGGACGGATAGACGCACGATGGCCTCAACGCTTCCCGCGCCGCGAACGTTCCCCGCTCAGCACCGGGCCCCGCACGTCCATCGCCCGCCCGCGCGGGCGCAGGCCGGAGTCGCAGGGCGAGTCAACCCGCCGCCGTTGTCCCGCCGACGCAGAGTCACGAGATTCCTGCCAGTTTCCTTGCCTCGGTGAGGATGTCGTCGAGCATCGCCGTCGTCAACCTACCGGTGAACATGTTCTGCTGGCTCGGGTGGTAGCAGCCGAGCAGCCGCACGCCCGCGTTGAGCTCCGCGACGACGCCGTGCCCGAACCTCGGCTTGGGCAGCCCGGCAGCGGCCGGCAGCCGAAGCGCGGCCTGCCAGCCGAACCCGCCCAGGGCCACGATCACCCGGACGTGGGCGGCCACCAGCCGCCATTCGGCCTCCAGCCACGGCCGGCAGCTGTCCCGCTCCGCCGGGGTGGGGGCGTTGGCCGGGGGCGCGCAACGCACCGGCGCGACGACGCGAATGTGCTTGGTCCGCAACCCGTCCGCGGCGTCCACACTGGTTGGCTGGTTCACCAGGCCGGCCCGGTACAGGGCCGCGTACAGCTGATCGCCGGAGCGGTCGCCGGTGAACATCCGCCCCGTGCGGTTGGCGCCGTGCGCGGCGGGCGCCAGCCCCATGATCAACAGCCGGGGCCGCTCCGAACCCCAGCCCGGCACCGGTCGTCCCCAGTACGGCTGGTCGGCGAACGCCCGGCGTTTGGCGACGGCGACGTCCTCGCGCCAGCCCACCAGCCGCGGGCAGGCCCGGCACACGCTGATCAGCCCGTCGAGGCGGGGTATCGAGTCGGCGCCGGCCGCCAGCGCGATCACCTGCGCGGCGCTCACGGCGACCGGGGTCTGCGGAGTCGCCGGATCGGCGGGCCATCCGGTGCCGGGAGCGACCGGAGAGCTGAACGGCCGGCCGGTGCGAGGGTGGACGAGCACATGAACATCGTGCCTTCAGCCGGTGGGCAGCGGCTGAACGGCCCGCACAGTCGGTGTTCCGGGCCGCTGGTTCGGGTTCCATTCAGCCGCGATATCCGTGAGTCCCATGAGCCGCGGCCCGGCACTGCTGATCCTGTCCGCCACGCTCATGGCCACCGCGGGAACCGGCATCTCGCTGTGACGTTCCCGTGGCTGGCCCTGCAGCATCGCGGCAGCGCCCGGGACGCGGCGATCGTGGCCGCCGCGATGACAGTGCCGCTGGTGGTGGGCTGCCGTCACTGCGGGAACTGGACTTGGCGCCCGGACTCGACGCGCCTTCACCGCTGTAGGCCGCGGCGTGACTCGCCGAGAATTCTGCGTTCCCACCGCTCGAATCGGCCGATCAAATCTGACTTCTGCGCCGCTCGCGCCGCCTGCTGATGCGCACAACCCCTTCCAACACGACGGCCTAAACTAAGTCCATGACTGAGTTCATGACTAAGCCTGCCGCGATCAGGGTCGGCATCCACGAGGCGAAGACCCGCCTGTCGGAGCTGCTGCGGCTCGTCGACAGCGGGCAGGAGGTCGAGATTGCCCGGGGGGGGTGAACCCGTTGCAAAGCTCGTGCCGTTCCACTCGCAGAACACCCGCCGCTTGGGCATCGACCACGGCGTGTATACCGTGCCCGAAGATTTCGACGCTCCGTTTCCGGATGATGTTCTCGAAAGCTTTTATCGGTGATCGCATGCGTCGCTCCGGCACATCTGCGCTGCCGGTCGACCATGGGCACACGCTGAGGACCGCTGATCTTCCCGATCACCATCGGGATCCGTTCGACCGTGTCCTCGTCGCTCAGGCGCAGCTGCTCGACCTGACGATCATCACCGCAGACAACCAGCTGTCGGCCTACGATGTCGCGGTCGTCGCCGCGTAATGACCGGATTTCGCCGGGGCTGCCGGATGCCACTGTCGCCCGGCTCGACGGTGATCCGGCATCCCTTGGCTCCTCGCGACTTTGGTGAGTTCCTTTGTCAGAACACGGAACTTGACCCGTTCCAGGATCGCTCAGCCGTGCAGCGGTCGGCGCGCCGTAGGATCGGCCCGTGAGCCCGGATGCGTTGGCGGATCTGATCACCGGCCTGCCCGACGGGACGGTGGTCACCGATCCCGCGGTGACCGAAGGCTACCGGCAGGACCGGGCTTTCGACCCTTCGGCGGGCACCCCGCTGGCCGTGGTGCGGCCGCGGTGCACCGACGAGGTGCAGACGGTGCTGCGCTGGGCGTGCGCACATCGGGTGCCGGTGATCACGCGGGGCGCCGGCAGCGGCCTGTCGGGCGGCGCGACCGCGCTGGACAACGGGATCGTGCTGTCCACGGAGAAGATGCGTGACATCACCGTCGATCCCGTGACCCGTACCGCGGTGTGCCAGCCCGGCCTGTTCAATGCCGAGGTCAAGAAGGCGGCCGCCGAGCACGGCCTGTGGTACCCGCCGGATCCGTCGTCGTTCGAGATCTGCAGCATCGGGGGCAACATCGCCACCAACGCCGGCGGGCTGTGCTGCGTGAAGTACGGCGTCACCACCGACTACGTGCTGGGCATGCAGGTGGTGCTCGCCGATGGCACCGCGGTGCGGCTGGGCGGTCCGCGTTTGAAGGACGTCGCGGGGCTGAGCCTGACGAAGCTGTTCGTCGGCAGCGAGGGGACCCTCGGCGTCATCACCGAGGTGACGCTGCGGCTACTGCCCGCGCCCAACACGTCGAGCATCGTGGTGGCGTCGTTCGGGTCCGTCCAGGCGGCGGTCGACGCGGTGCTCGGCGTCACGGCGCGCCTGCGGCCCTCGATGCTGGAGTTCATGGATTCGGTGGCGATCAACGCCGTCGAAGACCTGTTGCGCATGGACCTGGATCGTTCGGCGGCCGCCATGCTGGTCGCCGGCTCCGACGAGCGGGGTGCGGCCGGTGCGCAGGACGCCGAGGTGATGGCCGCGGTGTTCGCCGAACACGGTGCCACGGAGGTGTTTTCGACCGACGACCCGGACGAGGGCGAGGCGTTCGTCGCCGCCCGCCGGTTCGCCATCCCCGCGGTCGAGTCCAAGGGGCCGCTGCTGCTCGAAGACGTCGGGGTGCCGCTTCCGGCGCTGGGCGGGCTGGTCACCGGGATCGAGCGCATCGCCGCCGAGCGCGAGCTGATGATCTCGGTGATCGCGCACGCCGGCGACGGCAACACCCACCCGCTGATCGTCTACGACCCCGATGACGCCGCGATGACCGAGCGCGCCCATCTGGCGTTCGGCGAGATCATGGACCTGGCGCTCAGCCTGGGCGGCACGATCACCGGCGAGCACGGCGTGGGCCGGCTCAAGCGGCCGTGGCTTTCCGGCTACCTCGGGCCCGAGGTGATGGAGCTCAACCAGCGCATCAAAACCGCGCTGGACCCGTTGGGGATTCTGAACCCCGGCGCGGCGATCTGAGGGGCCGATGCCGGCGCACTCGGCGGTTGACACAACCCGCGAAATGCCCTAGGCCTACGACATGTCAGCAGCTACGTCGCAGGATGCCCCGGCCCGGTTCGAGCTCGCCACCGCGGACACCTGGGCGTGTCCCTGGCCGATGTACCGCGCGCTGCGCGACCACGACCCGGTGCACCACGTCGTGCCGCGCACACGGCCCGACCACGACTACTACGTGCTGTCCCGGCACGCCGACGTCTGGTCGGCGGCGCGCGACCACGAGACGTTCTCCTCCGCGCAGGGGCTGACCGTCAACTACGGCGAACTGGAAATGATCGGGCTGCAGGACAACCCACCGTTCGTCATGCAGGACCCGCCGGTGCACACCGAGTTCCGCAAGCTGGTTGCGCGCGGCTTCACGCCGCGACAGGTCGAGGCGGTCGAACCCAAGGTCCGCGAGTTCGTCGTCGAGCGCATCGACAAGCTGCGCGCCCAGGGTGGTGGCGACATCGTGACCGAGTTGTTCAAACCACTGCCGTCGATGGTGGTCGCGCACTACCTCGGCGTGCCGCAGGAGGACCGGGCGCAGTTCGACGGCTGGACCGATGTGATCGTGGCCGCCAACACCGCCGGCGGTGACGACGATGACGGCGGTGGGGTCGGGGCGCTCGCCGGCGCCGGTGAGGCGGTCGGGTCGATGACGGCCTACTTCACCGCACTGATCGAGCGGCGCCGCACTGAACCCGAAGAGGACACCCTCTCCCACCTGGTGGCCGCCGGGGTGGGCGCCGACGGGGACATCGCCGGCATGCTGTCGGTGCTGGCGTTCACCTTCACGATGGTCACCGGCGGCAACGACACGACCACCGGGATGTTGGGTGGCTCGATGCCGTTGCTGCACGAGCGTCCCGACCAGCGCCGGCTGCTGGTGGACAACCCGGGGCTGATCCCCGACGCGGTCGACGAGCTGCTGCGGCTGACCTCGCCGGTGCAGGGCCTGGCGCGTACCACCACGCGCGACGTGACGCTGCACGGCGCGACCATCCCGGCCGGCCGCAAGGTGCTGCTGCTGTACGGGTCGGCCAACCGCGACGAACGCCAATACGGTCCGGACGCAAGCGAACTCGACGTGACCCGATGCCCGCGCAACATCATGACGTTCAGCCACGGCGCCCATCACTGCCTGGGCGCGGCCGCGGCGCGGATGCAGTCGCGCGTCGCGTTGACCGAATTACTGGCCCGCTGCCCGGATTTCGAGGTCGACCAGTCGGCGATCGTGTGGTCGGGCGGCAGTTACGTGCGCCGCCCGCTGTCGGTGCCGATCCGGGTGAACCCCTGAGGCCCGCCGGCTGGCCGGCCGGAAGGGTTATTCGAAGAAACCGGACTGGTTGTCGCTGTGGTTGAAAGCACCCGAATCGTTGGCACCTGAGTTCCAGGCACCCGAGTCGAATATCCCGTGATTACCCACCCCAGAGTTCAAAGCACCCGAGTTGAATACTCCCGTGTTACCGCCATGGGAACCCGAGTTGCTGAAACCCACGTTACCGCCACCGGAACCCGAGTTGTTGAAACCCACGTTACTGCCACCAGCACCAGAGTTGTTGAAGCCTACGTTAAAGCCACCAGCACCAGAGTTGTTGAGACCCACGTTACTGCCACCAGCACCAGAGTTGTTGAAGCCTACGTTAAAGCCACCGGAACCCGAGTTGCCGAAACCCACGCTACTGCCACCAGCACCAGAGTTGTTGAACCCTATGTTAAAGCCGCCGGTACCCGTGTTATTGAAACCGACGTCGTTGTTGGCATTTAAGAATCCGGTGTCAAAGAAACCTGTCGAATTCACGTTCATGTAGCCAGAACTGTAGCTTCCTGTGTTGTCAAAACCTGCATTGTAGTGACCTGTGTTGCCCCAACCCGACTCGTAGGTTCCTGTGTTCCCGAAACCCGAGACCGTACCATGCTGGCTGACCACACTGCCGATGGCGGTGTTCACGCTGCCGGAGTTCCATATGCCGGTGTTGATATTTCCTGAGTTCCCTATCCCGGTGTTGAGAGTGCCTGAGTTAAAGAAACCCACATTGCCGGTGTATTCTCCAGCGCCCGGGCCGGAGGGGGTCAGCAAGTCCGTGCCGCCGGAGTTAAAGGCACCCACGTTCTCCACACCCGAGTTGAATAAGCCCATATTGACATTACCGGAGTTACCCACGCCGATATTAGTAGAGCCGGCGTTATCGATTCCCAGGT
>NZ_JBYCLC010000070.1:0-3037 GCF_057473685.1 Mycobacterium sp. TH-M116
GACGCGCATTTGTGGCGGGCCCCACCGCCAGCATGCCTTGCCAGGTCAGGGTACCTCGTGAGGCGGGACGCACTCTCCCTGCTGAGGCAAAGCTTCCGTACTTCACTGCTCGTAGCGACCAACATTGCACGTAGTAACTATTAATGCCAGTAGAGACCACCCGGGATTGCCCGGCAACGTCCAATGGCCGATGTACAGGAGATTGCCAGCTAACTTCATCGGTACATCCAGTTGACCGCGAGCGGTCTGTTTCCCAGGGCGTCGTCGGTGGAACGGCGGTGGCGGCGGACCGGCCCTGGCAAGGCGTTGGGGAGGCGTTGTCCCGCATCACTATCCGCATCACTATCCGCACTCTCCGCGAACCGGGGCTCTCCGCGAACCGGCCGCTGTGCCGGGGAGGATCGTTGCCGTCCGCAGGCGGGATGGCCCGTTACACATGCCGGATCCATCTGCGGCCGATGCGAGTTCGACGCACCGCCGCGATCTCCACGTAAATCTCCTCGTGAATCAATCTCCTCGTGAATCCGCTGCGTGTATCGATGCGGGCGGAAAACCGGGAGGCGGGTTGGACGCATTTCGAGCCGGGGCCGATCCCATGACGACGATTTGCTGGTCTCGGGCGTTCTCACTGGAGCCGAAGAAGCTTTGTGAGCTTTCGCGGACGTGGCCAGGTAATTATGGTCTCGGATCGGTCACAGCGTGGCCGGCTGGACGTCTCGACGAAATTAACTGAGGATATCCTGTACATCGGCCGATCCGCGTTGTCGGGGCGCGGTGGTTGGGCTTAACTGTCGATCAGTGAAGTGTGTCGCCGAGCCGGTGCATCCGAACGTGTCCCGCAAGGTTTTGCGAACGGTTTCCGAAACGGGTCGACGCACTGTGGCGCCGGGCCCGCCATGATCGCGCGTCAATGTCGACCGCCAGTAGGTCCTAGGTCCTGTAGCACAGACCGGTAACCGGCCGATCGATGACGATGGCCGGGTGTGACGCGGAGGGCAACAAGTGTCAGCTGATGTCTCGTGTCGTTTCTCGCCCCTGGATGAGCACCAGTCGGGTGCGGTGCGCGCCGAACGCGATCCCTCTCCCGCGCGGTTGGCCGCGAGGTCGGCCGCCAACCACATGGTAGAAATGCCAAGTTTTTTCGGAGTGCAAGCCCCGTAGCACCGACAAGCCCACCGACACGCCCACTGCAAGGCAGCCGCTCGCTGCGCGAGGAGTGGTCGCTTGTCGCCCGAGACTGTGAAAGGCCCGACATTGTGAAAGGCCCGATATTGTGAAAGGTGAGTACCGCATGGCAAGTACGCGTCGCATCCTGGACTGGGATCCAGAAGACGCCGTGGCCTGGAGTGCCGGTAACAGTCGCATCGCCCGCCGCAACCTGATCTGGTCGATCGTGACCGCGCACGTGGCTTTTTCGGTCTGGTACCTCTGGTCGGTCATGGTGCTGTTCATGCCGCACGACGTATACGGTTTCAGCACCGGCGACAAGCTGCTGCTGGGCGCTACCGCATCCCTGGTCGGAGCGGTCGCCCGCATCCCTTATGCGATGGCGGGCGCCAGATTCGGCGGCCGCAACTGGGCGGTGTTCTCCTCGGCTGTGCTGCTGATCCCCACGGCCGGCACCATCGTGCTGTTGGCCCATCCCGGTCTGCCGTTGTGGCCGTATCTGGTCTGTGCCGCGCTGACCGGCCTCGGGGGAGCCAATTACTCGGCATCGCTTGCCACCGCGGAAACCTTCTACCCGCAGCGGCTCAAGGGATTCGCGATGGGGCTCACAGGCGGGATCGCCAACCTGGGGTCGGCGGCCATCCAGGCGGTCGGTCTGATCGTGCTGGCCACCGCGGGTCACGAGGCGCCGTACCTGGTTTGCGCGGTCTACCTGGTGCTGCTGGCCCTGGGCGGGTTCGGTGCGGCGCTGTTCATGAACAACCTGCACTACCGCATCGACATGAGCCACCTCAAAGAGGTCCTCAAGGTCGGCGACTCGTGGAGTGTAGCGATGCTCTATCTGATCTGCTCTGGTTCGTTCATCGGTTTCGCCTTCGCCTTCGGACAGGTGTTGCAGCACAACTTCGTCGCCAGTGGCCAGAGCCACGGGCAGGCGTCACTGCATGCCGCCGAGATCGCTTTCATCGGGCCGCTGCTCGGTTCGGTGGCGCGCGTGTACGGCGGCAAGTTGAGCGACCGTTTCGGTGGCGGCCACGTCGCCCTGACCTTACTGTTCTGCATGATTCTTGGCGGCGGGTTCCTGGTGGCCGTCAGCACCCACGACGACCTCACCCGCGGCGACGGCGATCCCGTGACGGGCTTCACGTTGGCGGGCTACATCATCGGCTTCATCGGGCTGTTCATTTTCTCCGGTGCCGGCAAGGGTGCCGTTTACAAACTGATCCCGGCGATATTCGACATACGCAGCCGCCAACTGGACGTCAGCGATGTCGAACGCCGCCTCTGGGTACGGGTGAGGTCGGGCACCCTGATCGGTTTCGCCGGCGCGTTCGGCGCGCTCGGGGGCGTGGGGATCAACCTGGTGCTGCGGCAGTCCTACGACCGCGCCGGTACCGAGACGCCCGCGTTCTGGATCTTCCTGGGGTGCTACATCGCCGCCGCCGTGCTGGCGTGGGCGCGTTACGTACGAGCGCACGACAACCACGACAACAAGGACAACCACGACAACAAGGTGGTGGCACCGCCGGTGGTGCCGGTCCAGACCCGCGCGGAAGTGCCGGTCAACACCTGACATCTTCGTCGACCTGATCCCTGCCGCCCTGACCCCTGCCGCCGGGAATTCTTCTTCCAGACAGCAGGCGACACGTCACGTCGACACAGCACGTCGACACAGCACAGGGGCCGAGGAGACTTGGTCCCGCTCGGCCCCTGCTTTTTGACAGGCTGTGCGCTTGACAGGCTGTGCGCTTGACAGGCTGTTACGCCTCTTGCAGGAAGCGTTCTGTGACCTCTGGTCCGGTGGAATGCAGCTGGATGGAAAGCTGCAGGAGTTTGTCTTTTGCTTGCTTGGGGAGTAGTTCGATCGAGT
>NZ_JBYCLC010000071.1:0-8910 GCF_057473685.1 Mycobacterium sp. TH-M116
CGCGCAGCGCGACGACCAGACTGGCTGAACCCCGCACCAAATCTTCCTTGCCGACGAGCTTGGTGATCGCGTCCGGGCGAGCGCGCGGACCGCTGCGGCATTGGGGCCGTTGGTCACAGATCACTCTGCCGCCCGGAACTTTTCGGCGCCGGCGCATGACTACTGAGCGACAACCCGACGAGATTCCGGCGACTCATGCCATCCAGCGTCGGGCGTCGGCAACATGAGCAACAGCGGATAGGGGTACTGGATGTCATTCGTGATCGCAGCGCCGGAACTGGTGGAGGCGGCGGCGGCGGATCTGGCAAGGCTCGGTTCGACGGTCACCATGGCCAACGCCGCGGCAGGGCTTTCGACGACCGGGCTGGCGGCCGCGGGTGCAGACGAGGTGTCAGCGGCCGCCGCGACGTTTTTTTCCGGGTACGCCCGGGACTACCAAGCGCTGAGCAGCCGCGCGGCCGCGTTCCACGCCCAGTTCGTACAGTCCCTCAACACGGGCGCGAGCGCCTATGCCGGCACCGAGATCGCCAACGCACAGCACGGGTTGCTCAACGCGGTCAATGCGCCCAGCGAGATGCTGACGGGGCGTCCGCTGATCGGCAACGGCGCCGCTGGCACCACCAACGCCCAGGGTATGGGGACGGCCGGCGGGGCCGGAGGGTGGTTGTACGGCAACGGAGGCGTCGGCGGCGCCAGCACAGCGTCCGGAGCGGCCGGCGGGGCCGGCGGATCGGCAGGTCTGATCGGCAGCGGTGGTTCGGGCGGGACGGGTGGCGCCGGTGCTGCCGGCGGCGCCGGCGGAAATGGCGGATTTTTGTTCGGCAACGGCGGTTCCGGCGGGACTGGTGGTGCCGCCCTCGGCGGCATGGGCGGTATGAGCGCGCACGGCGGCGTCGGCGGCAGGGGCGGCATGGGCGGCCTGATCGGCAACGGCGGAACCGGCGGTGCCGGCGGAAACGTTGACGTCGGCATCGCCGGTAACGGCGGTATGGGCGGCATGGGCGGCACCCTGATCGGCGGCGCCGGAGACGGCGGCGCCGGCGGAAACGTCACCGGTTCGGGGACGGCCGGCGCCGGCGGCAGGGGTGCCATGGGCATGCTCCTCGGCACAGGCGGCGCGGGCGGCGCGGGCGGTACGGGCATCGGTGCAGCCACCGACGTCACCGGCGGCGCCGGAGGTACAGGGGGCTCCGGCGGGTGGATCTACGGCAGCGCCGGCGCGGGCGGTGACGGCGGCGCGGGTCTCGGCACTGGTAACGGCGGCATCGGAGGCATGGGCGGCAACGGCGTGGGCATCAGCCACGGCGGCGCCGGCGGCACCGGTGGGGCCGCCACCGGCACGGGCAACGGCGGAGCAGGCGGTGACGGCGGGACCGCAGGCGTGTTCGGCAACGGCGGCGCCGGCGGTAACGGCGGCGCCAGCGCGTCGACGACGACCGGCGCCGGCGGAGCCGGCGGGGATGGCGGCCATTCGGTCTACATCGGCGACGGCGGCAACGGCGGCAACGCCGGAGCAGGCATGGCGCCAGCGAACGGCGGGAACGGCGGCGACTCCACACCCATCCTCGGCAACGGCGGCAACGGCGGCAACGCGACCGGTGGCGGCATGGCAGGCATGGGCGGCATGGGTGGCATGCTCGGCCACAGCGGGGCGAACGGTGCCGGGACGGGCGGCGGCAGCATGGGCGGAATGGCGATGGGGTAGGCGTCTTGCCGCGACGGTCATCCCCAGGCCTGACGTCATGTGCCGCGTACGCTCCGACACGTTCCGTTTGGGTTCACGCATCGGGCGAACGCTGTTGCGCGTCAGCCGAATTCCACAAGAGTCACGGGAGCCCGGAGCCGGGCGAAGCAGGGCAGACTGTAGGACAACGAAGTCACGCACCGCAAGGCCCTGCCGCGGCCCGGCGGGTAGCGCAACTCGCGGACCGCGCGGATCCCGGGTAGCGCGGCCAGCTCGTCGTACTGGTCGGCGGTGAACGAGAACGGCATAGGCGGGGCGGTGTAATCCTTGCTGAGCCTGAAGCCTCGGTACTGAGAATAAGCGCTCAAAAACCACGGGACGCTGTCGAAGATCAGCTGCCCACCGGGAAAGCGGTTGGCGCATACCGTGATCAGATCGACCACGGCGCCGCGCGACAGGTACTGAAAAAGGCCCTCAGCTGTGATGAGCACACCGTGGGAGTCGTCGACCTCGTCCATCCAGGAGTAGTCGAGCGCGGAGCGCGGACAACAGCGCAGCCGAGCGGATTGGGGCAGCAGTTGCTCGCGCAACCGTACGATTGGCGCCAGGTCCACCGAAATCCAGCTCAACGCACCGTTGTCCAGACGCCAGAAGCTGGTCTGCAGACCCTCCGCCAAAGCGACCACGTTGGCGTGCGGATGGGTGTGCAGGTAGCGGCACGTGGTGGTGTCGAACGTCAGGGCCCGCAGGGCAGTCGCCTGGTGGGTGCGGCCAAAACGCCGGTAGTCGTAGTCGAGGCTGTTGCGCAGAGCGATCGCCATCGGGTCGTCGATGATGGCGTCGGGTCGGGCGGCCTCCGTCGCCCGTTGATGCAGCGTGAGCAGCGCGGTTTCGGAGATCCCGTCGAGATGGCGGGCATCGAGCACTGGCATGACTTCGACTGTACTGCTCGGGGTTCGACGTGGCGGACCATCGGTGCAGCACCCCGCGCGAAACGCCGGAGCCAAACGTCGATATCCGCGTATTGCCGTCGGGACGGGAACTTTCCGCCCGCTTCCGCCGACCACTTTGCCAGTCCGGCAAATCAGTGTCCGACCGAGGGGGTGTGTAGCCGTGACAGCCGTCATCTGGATGGCGGTGCCTCCGGAAGTCCACTCTGCCTTGTTGAGCACGGGAGCCGGGCCGGGATCGACGCTGGCCGCCGCCGCGCAGTGGCACGAGCTGGGCAGTCAATACAGTGCCACCGCGGCCGAGTTGAGCCGGCTGCTGGCCGAGGTGGGCGCAAGCAGTTGGCAGGGCGCCGGCGCCACCGAATATGTGGCGGCACACGGCCCTTACCTGTCCTGGCTCGAGCAGGCTTCGCGTGACTGCGAAATCGCGGCCACGCAGCACGAAACGGCCGCCGCGGCCTATGACAGCGCCCGGGCCGCGATGCCCAGTCTGGTCGAACTGGCGGCCAACCACACCACCCACACCGTCCTGATGTCCACCAACTTCTTCGGCATCAACACCATCCCGATCGCCCTCAACGAGGCCGATTACGCCCGTATGTGGGTGCAGGCCGCTGACATCATGACCGAGTACCAGACGATCACCGCCTCGGCGACCTCGGCGGTGCCGACTCTGCAGCCGGCACCCCCCATCCTCAAGCAAGGCGCCCTGGCCCGCAGCGCCCCAACGGCAGACTCCGATTCGATCGCTCGATTCATCAGCCAGATCATCACCTTTGTTTCACAGTTGGGAACCCCACAGCAGATCGACCAGATTCTCGAATTCTTTCAACAGCTGTTCCAGCAACTCGGTTTCAGCCCCGGCGTCGCCTTTGTCCTGGCCTTCGTCGCCCTGTGGTTGTACGACGTGCTCTGGTACCCCTACTACGCGTCGTATTCCCTTCTGCTCCTGCCGTTTTTCGCGCCCACCTTGAGCGCCCTGGGCGCCTTGAACGCGCTCACGCTGCTCCCGAACGGAACAGCCTCGTCCGGAACGCTTCCCATTGCGGTGGAACCGAGTCCCGGCCAACCCATCGGCTCGCAGATCACCGCTGCGATGATGCCGGCCGCGCCGGCCGCAGCCGGCATCAGCCCACTTCCGAGCGCCTCGACACCGGCCACGCCCGCGGCGCCCCCAGCGGCCGCGGCTCCGGCCTCCCCCGGCGTCAGCTACGCGGTGCCCGGCCTGGAACCGCCGGGCACCCGCTTCGGTCCCACAGCCGGTACGAAATCGCGTGACACCGCTGCTGACACCATCGAAGCCACCGAAGCGGCCGGCGCTGGCGCGGTGGCCGCCGGGGTCCGACGCAAACGACGCCGCAGACGTGGCGCGAGGACCCGTGGCTACCGCGACGAATTCGTCGAACCCACGGCCACCATGGACGGCGTTGCGTGCTCGGTCACGGAGTCCGAATCCACGGCGAACGAACAGGGCTCCGGGCATCTCGGCTTCACCGGTACGGCACCGATCCCGGCCGTCGCCCGCACGGCCGGGATGATCGAAGCGTCCTCCGTTGGCGCGACCGCTTCCCTCCCCCTGCTACCCGCCAGCTGGGAATTCACCGCCGACGCAACCTCGGAGGCGAACAGGGGGAACTTTTAGTCGGCTTCTCTCGACTATTGCTCTGGCTGGACCTTTGTGTGCACCAATCCGCCCAGGCGGCCGACATCGACCGAGGATGAGAGAAAACGGATGACGCTGAATGTGAAAGGCGAAGGCCTTGGCGCACAGGTCACGGGGATTGACCCGAAGAACCTGGACAGCATCACCACCGACGAGATCCGAGACATCGTCTACGAGAACAAGCTCGTGGTGCTCAAAGACGTTCATCCTGATCCGGAGGACTTCGTCAGGCTGGGGAGGATTATCGGCGACATCGTCCCCTATTACGAAACCATGTACCACCACGAGGATCACCCCGAAATCTTCGTCTCCTCCACCGAGCAAGGCCGCGGCGTCCCCAAGACCGGCGCCTTCTGGCACATCGACTACATGTTCATGCCAGAACCGTTCGCCTTCTCCATGGTCGTACCGCTGGCGGTGCCGGGCCCGGATCGCGGCACCTACTTCATCGATCTCAACCAGGTCTGGGAGTCGCTGCCCGCCGCCCACCAGAACCTCGCGCGCGGAACCTTTGCCACCCACGATCCGAGGCGGCACATCAAGATCCGCCCCAGCGACGTGTACCGGCCGATCGGAGAGGTCTGGGACGAGATCAACCGGACCACGCCTCCGATCAAGTGGCCCACGGTCATCCGGCACCCCAAGACCGGCCAGGAGATCCTGTACATCTGTGCGACGGGCACCACCACGATCGAAGACGCCGACGGCAACCCGTCCGACCCGTCGGTGCTGCAGGAACTGATGACCGCGACCGGCCAACTCGACCCCGAGTTCGCTTCGCCGTTCATCCATACCCAGCATTACGACGTCGGCGACATCGTGCTGTGGGACAACCGGGTTCTGATGCACCGGGCCAAACACGGCACGGCCGCCGGCACCCTGACCACCCACCGCCTGACGATGCTGGACGGCCTGGCGACGCCGGGGTACGCCGCATGAACGCCGGCCTGAGCCCGGCGGCCCGAATCGGGTCGGCAGCAACGGACACGGCGCCGATCGACGAGGATCTGCTCAGTAGGGTCCTCGAACCGTATTCCTCCAAGGGCTCTCGCTATCTCATCGATGCCACCTACCGGGCCACCGCCGACTCGGTGCTGGCCTACGGGAATTTCACCATTGCCGAGTCCGCCTACATCCGCAGCACAGGACACTTCAACGCGGCAGAACTGATCTTGTGCTTCAACCAACTCGCGTACAGCGCATTCGCTCCGGCCGTTCTCAACGAACAGATTCCGGAGCTCCGGGGCTGGTCGGTCGTCGACTATCTGGACAACCAGCTGGCCAACATGTTGATCAAGTCCACGTCCTCGCGGTTTCGCGGTCCGATCAACGCTCAATGCTTCTCGGCCCGCCTGTGGTGTAACGATTTCCAGGTCATCGAGCGGACACTGCGTTACCTGCTGGTGCCCTGCGCCATCGAGTTCTGGGACGAACACGGCGGTGCGGCGTCGGCCCAGGTCGAGCTCGTAGTCCTCAACATCCCCTGACCCGCGCACAGCAAGGAGATTTTCGCCATGTCACAGTCAGCGCCCAACGTGCTGCATCGGGTCATCGAGCAGGCACGGCGACATCCCGACGCCATCGCGCTGCGCCGCTGTGACGGCACGAGCACGCTGCGGTACGGAGAGCTGATCGCCGAAGTCGACACGCTGGCAGCGACTCTGCATTCGTCTGCCATCACCCGCGGCTCCCGGGTCCTGGTCCTTTCCGACAACGGTCCCGAAACCTACCTCTCGGTCATGGCCTGCGCGCGGCTGGGGGCAATCGCCGTCGTGGCGGACGGCAGGCTGCCGCCCGCAACCCTCGATCGGTTCTGCCAGATCACCGAACCGAGTGCGATCCTCATCTGTCCCGGTTGCAGGACCAATTGGTTTTCTCCTCCTGGGCCGGTGTGCCCGCTACCGGCGATCCCCGTAGAGATCGCCGCAGGGGCGCGTCGCTTGGCCACGCCGACCGAAACCTTGCCTCGCGCCGGCGAATCGAGCGCCGACGATCCGCTGGCGATGATCTTCACCAGCGGTACGACCGGTGAACCCAAGGCGGTGCTGCTGGCCCACCGCACCTTCTTCGCCATCCCCGACATCCTGCAGGACGAGAACCTGGACTGGATCACCTGGGTTGGCGGCGAGACCACGTATTCGCCGCTTCCGGCCACGCACATCGGCGGGCTGTGGTGGATTCTCACCTGCTTGATGCACGGCGCGGAGTGCGTCACCGGCGGTGAGGACACCATATCGCTGACGGAGATCCTCAACGCCAACGAGGTCGCGTCGACGTGTCTGGTCCCGACACTGGTGTCCAGGCTTGTCGCCGAAACGAAATCCACCGACGCGGTCGTACCCAGCCTGCGGTTCCTCGGTTACGGGGGTTCGCGGGCGGTCGCTGCCGATATCCAATTCGTCGAGGCCGCCGGGATCCGCACCGCACAGGTCTACGGCCTGAGTGAAACAGGCTGCACCGCAATGTGCCTGCCGACCGATGCGGGCTCCGTCGCCAAGATCGAGGCGGGCGCGGTGGGGCGCCCGTATCCGGGCGTGGATGTCTTTCTGGCTGCCGCCGGCGAACGGCCTTGCGCCGGCGTCGCGGACCCGTCCGCCTCATTCGGTACGTTGTGGGTCAAGTCCCCGGCGAACATGCTGGGCTACTGGAACGATCCCGAACGCACCCGGGATGTTCTGGTGCAGGGGTGGGTCAACACCGGCGATCTGCTGGAGCGCCGCGAGGACGGTTTCTTCTACATCAAGGGGCGATCATCGGAGATGATCATCTCCGGCGGGGTGAATGTCGCACCTGACGAGGTCGATCGCATCGCGCACGGAGTAGCGGGCGTGCGCGATGCCGCGTGTTACGAGATACCGGACGCCGATTTCGGGGCCCTGGTGGGGCTGGCCGTCGTCCCCGCGCAGGATCTGGCGGAGCCCGACATCCGCACGCTCAAACAGGCGCTTGCCGCGCGCTACCGGAACGAATCGGAATCGATGGCGCGTCCGTCGGTCATCGAGCTCGTGGCGGACATCCCACGGACCCAGTCCGGCAAGGTCATGCGGGCGTCACTGACCGCGACGCTGAACGGAGTCAAAGCCGAAGCGGCCGTGCGTGGCTGAGTACTTGCGGGACAAGATCATGACCGCCCTGTGCGCGGTCCTGTACATCGACGAGTCGGATCTCGCGGACGGTGACGCGACCGACCTTCGCGACCTCGGCCTGGATTCTGTTCGCTTCGTAATGCTGATGAAGCAGCTCGGTGTCGACCGGGAGTCCGAGGTACCCAAGCGGTTGTCGGAGAACCTGTCCGTTGCGGGCTGGGTCCGCGAACTGGAGAACCTGCGTGACTTCGCCTGACGATGACCGCGCGCACGATGAACGCCCGCAAAGCGTGCGGCTGAGCAGATCCCAGCACAACCTCTACAACGGGGTGTTGCAGAACGCCGATCCTGCGTTGTACCTCATCGGCAAGAGTTACCGATTCCGCCCGTTGGAACTATCGCGATTCCTGGCCGCACTGGAAGTCACGATTCTCGCAAATCCACTGCAGCTCTGCGTTCTTGAGGCCTCCGCAGCGGGCACCGGATCTCCTGAGCTTACCCTCCGGCTGCAACCCGGAGACCTCGTACGCCTGACGGCCGGCGGCGAGCATTCAGGCGGCGGGGAACTCATGCGCAGCTGGTCGTCGGGCTTGCTCGGGAAACCATTGGTCCGCTACACCGTGCAAACCGATGAGAACGGCCAGGTGTCAGGCCTCGACGTCCACGCCCACCACATTCTGCTCGACGGCGGGGCGACGGGCATCATTGAGGCGGACCTGGCGCGGCACCTCGCCGCTGCCAGCGTGACCGAGTTGCCCTGCGTCAGTGCGGGTATGACCGCGTTGGCCCGGGCACACCGCCGCGAGGCGGACAAGGTCGAGGAAGCGCTGCGCCACGTCGTCCCTGCCGTGCAACGCGAACTGTCCGACGAAACACGACACGGCAGGCCGCGAATCGGCACTGACGACTCCCCCGCCACGGCCGCTAGGGGGGTCATGCGCGAAGCCGTGCAGGTCAGCGGTGACGCCTTCGAAGCGCTCCGTGCCTTCTCGGAAGCCAAGCAGGTCCCGCTCAACGTGCTGGCGGCTGCAGCTGCCGTAGCGGTGGACGCCAGCATTCGGCAGAGCACTGAGGGGCTGCTCGTGCACACGGTGGACAACCGTTTCGGGGACCGGGACCTTAACGTGGCGACTTGCCTGGTCAACTCGGTCGCGCATTCGTTCCGATTCGCGTCGTTCGCGTCGGTAGGCGATGTCGTCGGCGCGCTCGACCGGAGCTACGTCAAAGCCTTACGGCGCCGGTGGCTTCGCGAAGAACATTTTCGGCGCATGTGGTTGGCAATCAACCGGACCACGCGCGTCGCGGCGTTGACGGTCAATTTCATCCGCGAGCCGTGCGCCCCGGAACTGCGGCCGTTCCTGTTTGAAGCACCCACCGCCACCGCCATCGGTCCGGTCGAGGGCCTCACCGTGGCGTGCGTACTCGACGATAGCGGGCGTACCCTCGACTGCGCGATCTGGAACCGGGCCGATCTGCCCGATGCGAACGCACCCGCCGGAATCGCTGCACGCCTCGCCGCGGCCCTGA